>DATNKY010000709.1:0-13953 GCA_035603155.1 Solirubrobacteraceae bacterium | reverse complement strand
GACCAGCCGAGCACCGGCTGCTCGATCAGTCCGAACGAGATCCCGGCCAGCCCCCCGGCGGCGAGCGCCGCCCCGAGCCAGTCAATCGGCGTGTTGGACATCGTCCTGGCACGACCCGGCACGGCGATCCGTGACAGCGCGAGCGCTCCGACCACCAGCGGCAAGTTGATCAGGAAGATCCCGCGCCACGAGAACGAGTCGACGATCTGACCGCCCAGCAGGGGGCCGGCGAGGATCCCGATCCCGCCCCACGCGGTCCAGGTCCCAATCGCCGCGCCGCGTTCGTCGCGGGGAAACACCGCGACGATGATCGCCAGCGCCGACGGCGTCAGCAGCGCTCCGGAGACCCCCTGCAGCGCCCGTGCTCCGATCAGCACCCCGACAGTCGGCGCTACCCCGCACAGCACAGAGCCGATTCCGAAGCCGAGCACGCCGGCCTCGAACACGCGTCGCTCGCCCAGCTTGTCGGTCAGCGAGCCGGACAGCAGGATCAGCGCGCTGAGCGTCAGCAGGTACGAGTTCGAGACCCACTGCTGGGCCGCGAAACCGCCGCCGAGGTCGCGGCCGATCGCCGGTAGAGCGACGTTGACCGCGGTCGAGTCAACCGCGGCGATCGTCGACGCGAGGATCGCGGCCACGAGCGCGAGGTTCTTGCGCCTGGACGGCGTTCGCCCAGCGGTGACGGCGTCAGCCACAGAGTGAGCATCGCAAACGCGCTCACGCGGCGGCGGGCAGCGCTACGCAGGAAGGTCAGCCGTGGCGAGCTTGAGCAGCGTGTGGTAGGTGACTCCCTGGCCGGCGATCACGCACGTGTGACCGTTGCGCAGCCAGGTGACCAGCCGAGTCTCGCCGGCACGCTTGAGCGTGTACGGGATCCCGTGGCTGGTGATCCTCACGCCTCCGTTGACGTGCACCGGCGGGCCGGTCACGATCGTGTAGCCGACGCGGCGCGTGCCGTCCATGTCCCGATAGAAGACGGTCACCGCCTTACGCCCGGCAAGGGAGTCGACTCGAGCTCCCTTTGCCTCCCAGCCGACGGTGTGCTCCCAGTAGGGGAACTGAATCCCGCCGGCTGACACGTCGAGCGTCATCGCGCCGGACTCGGTCGGCGCCGGCATCGTCGATGGGGCGAGCGCGGCACGCGTCGCCTGGTCAAGGGTGGGGGCCGAGTTGCTCCCGCTGAGCGCGATCACGACCACGGCTGCGACCGCCGCGACCGCGACCCCGAGCGCCGGGAACGCGATCCGCGGGCGGGGCCATGAGCGGCGCCGCTTCGGGCTCGTCTGCGTCTGCTCCTGGGTCTGCTCCTGTAGCCAGCGGCGCAGCGAGTCAGGGGCCGGAATGTCGATCGCGCGCACGAGCGAAACCGCCTGCTCCTGCTCGGCGAGCGCGCGTGCCAGGGCAGGCGAGCGCTGGAGCTCGGCATGGAGCTCCTTTTGGCGGGCCGCGGGCAGCGACCCATCGGCCAGTCGCGCCAGTTCGGCCTCGGGAAACTGCGAGTCGTCAGTCATCTCTTCGTCCATTTAGGCAAGACTCCGGTCTGGGCCGGTTCCTTCCCGCACCTTGGACCGGCTGGGCGCCTTCGGCTCGTCGCTCAGCTCCCGGACGACCCGCTGCCGGGCGCGGTAGATCCGCGTCGTGATCGTCGCCTCGGGCGTGTCGAGGGCCTCGGCCGCCTCTCCGTAGGAGAGCCCGAGGATGTCGACGGCCGCGAGCGCGAGCCGGAACTCGTCCGGTAGCCGGTCGATCGCGGCGAAGATCTCGCTGACCTCGGCCGCGCGCTCGGGCTGAACGTTGGCCCGAGACTCGACGGCGTCCACGTCGTCGAGCGTCGCGGTCGCGCGAGGGCGCCTCGAGTTGCTGCGCAGTCGCGAGTAGAACGTGTTGCGCAACGCACTCATCAGATACGCGCGGTCGCCGCCGTCCTTGACGTTGCGCGGGCGCGCCAGGACGCGTGTAAAGGTCTCCTGCACGAGGTCCTCGGCGTCCTCGCGCGATCCGCACAACGCCCAGGCAGCGCGGTACAACACGTCGAGGTGCTGGCCGAGTGAGGTCGGGTCCAAGCGCGGCAATGCCCGGTGAATGCTACGCATCAGCCGCGCGGAGTCCCTCGGGATGCGCGGAGGGCTCGGGAAGGAATCCCGCGCGAGGCCGTCTGTAGACCTTGAGCGCACGCTCATCAGGCCGGGAGCTTCTATCCACAGCTCTTCCAGGAGGTAACGATGTCCCGAAACAAGACCGCGCTGGCGTCGGCGGCAGTAGCCGTTGGCCTGGGCGCTTGGCCGGTCGCTCTCGCGGCGCAGCCCGCCGCGGCCACCGCACACACGCGCGCGCAGATGCGCCCGCAGGCCCACGCGGCGGCCGGACCGGCCACGATCTCGCTCCGCAAGACCAAGCTCGGGATGATCCTCGTCAACGCTCGCGGCTTCACGGTCTACGCGTTCGGCAAGGACGCAAAGGGCCAGAGCCGCTGCGCCGCCATCGAAGGCTGCACTGCGATCTGGCCAATGGTGAAGAGCAGCGGCCGCCCGCGAGCGGGCAAGGGAGTCAAGCGCTCGCTGCTCGCGACGATCAAGGTCGGCAGCGCGACGCAGGTCACCTACGCCGGCCACCCGCTCTACACGTACTCGGGTGACGGCTTCAAAGGCTCGACCTCGTACATCGGGATCCGCCAGTTCGGTGGGACCTGGTCCGGCCTGCGCGCCTCCGGCGCGACGGTCAAGTAGCACCCGGGCCGCGCTCCCCGGGCGCCGCAGGGCGCCGTCAGTCGACGTCATCGATGACAGTCCGCGGGCGCCGGCTCCCAACCAGGGCTGCGCATCACGCTAAATTCGCGGCGGTGCGCAAGCCCGAGGGGAAGCCGATGCGCCTTGGCGCCTGCGTATGGGCCCGATATAGGGCGGGTTGACCGAACGCGATGAAGCGAACTCTGTTCGAACCCGAGCACGTCGATTACCGTGAGTCGGTCCGTCGCTTCGTGGCCGAGGAGATCACCCCGAACCACGCGGCCTGGGAGCGAGACGGGATCGTCCCCCGTGAGCTGTTCGCGAAGGCCGCCGCCAAGGGGATGCTCGCGATGCAGGTGCCCGAGGCGTTCGGCGGTCTCGGCACCGACGACTTTCGCTTCAACCAGATCCTCGTCGAGGAGGTCAGCCTCGCCGGTGACGCGGGCAGTGGGCTCGGGCTGACGCTCCACAACGACATCTGCCTGCCGTACTTCCTCAAGCAGGCCGACGAGGAGCAGAAGCGCCGGTGGCTGCCCGGGATCGCGGACGGCAGCCTGATCACCGCGGTCGCGATGACCGAGCCCGAGATGGGGTCCGATCTCGCCGGCCTGCGGACGACCGCGCTGCGCGACGGCGACGTGTACGTGGTCAATGGCTCCAAGACGTTCATCACCAACGGGATCAACGCGGACCTCGTGATCGTCGCCGTCAAGACCGATCCGAGCGAGCGCCACGCGGGCATCTCGCTGCTGATCGTCGAACGCGGGATGGAGGGCTTCGAGCGCGGGCGCAACCTCGAGAAGGTCGGGATGCACGCGCAGGACACGGCCGAGCTGTTCTTCAACGACGTGCAGGTCCCGGTCGAGAATCGCCTCGGGGAGGAGGGTCAGGGCTTTCGCTTCATGACCGCGAACCTCCCGCAGGAGCGGCTGAGCATCGCGATCGCCGGCGTCGCCGCCGCGCGCGGCGCGCTCGAGACGACGCTCGCCTACGTCCGCGAACGGCGCGCCTTCGGCCAGCCGATCGGCGCCTTCCAGAACTCCCGCTTCGCGATCGCCGAGATGGCGACCGAGGTAGAGCTCGCGACCGTGTTCTGCGATCAGGCCGTGATTGCGCTCAACGCCGGCGAGCTGTCGGCGCAGGACGCGGCGATGGCGAAATGGTGGGCCACCGAGCTCCAGGGGCGAGTGGTCGATCGCTGCGTACAGCTCCACGGAGGCTACGGCTACATGCTCGAATATCCGATCGCGCGGGCGTTCGTCGACGCGCGCGTGACCCGGATCTACGGCGGGACGACGGAGATCATGAAGGAGATCATCGGCCGCTCGCTCGGCGTCTGACCGGAACCTGGTTGTCGACCCCGGGCTGGGCGTCGGCGACCTCGCGCGGCACGGCCTCAGTTCGCCGCGACCAGCGCCTCCTCGTCGGAATAGCGCTCGCCGCGCTCCGCCATCTGGACCATCGACGCCGGCGGCTCGAAGCGCTCGCCGTATCGGGCGGCGAGCTCGCGCGCTCGGGCGACGAATCCGGCCACCCCGCCCTCGTAGCCGTTGATGTACTGCAGCGCGCCGCCGGTCCAGCCGGGGAAGCCGATCCCGAGGATCGAACCGATGTTGGCGTCGGATACCGACTCGATCACGCCCTCGTCGAGGCACTTGACGGACTCGATCGACTCGAGCACGAGCATCCGCTCCTCGAGGTCCTTCAATGAAATCGCCGAGGGGTCATCGACTGGCGGGAACTCCTCCTTGAGTCCGGGCCAGAGCCCGACGCGCTTGCCGTCGGCGTAGTCGTAGAAGCCGGCACCTTCGAGCCGGCCGGGGCGGCCCCGGTCGAGCATCGTGTCGATCACCGTCTCGGACGGATGGCCGACCCACGGCCCACCATCGCCCTCCGGCGCCGCCTTGGCGGCGTCCCGGATCTTGCGCATCAGCTTCATGTTGAGCTCATCGGACAGCTGCAGTACGGGGGCTGGATAGCCGGCCTGTGATGAGGCCTGCTCGATCGTCGGCGCCGGGATGCCCTCGGTCAGCATCGCGATCCCCTCGTTGATGAACGCCCCGATCACGCGGCTGGTGAAGAAGCCGCGGCTGTCGTTGACGACGATCGGCGTCTTCTTGATCAGCTTCGCGAGGTCGAGCGCGCGGTAGAGCGTCTCATCGCTGGTGTCGTGGCCCTTGATGATCTCGAGCAGCGGCATCTTGTCGACCGGGCTAAAGAAGTGCAGGCCGATGAAATCGGTCGGGCGAGTGACGTTCTCGGCCAGCCCGGTGATCGGTAGGGTCGATGTATTGGATGCGAGCAGGGCATCTGGTGCGAGGTGGGGCTCGATCTCCTTGAGCACGTGCGCCTTGACCGCGGGTTCCTCGAACACGGCCTCGATCACGAGCTCGGCGCCGGCGGCGTCAGCCAGGTCGGACGTCGGCGTGATTCTCGCGAGCAGCTCGTCCCCCTGCGCCTGGGTCGACCGCCCGCGCTGCACCGCCTTGGCGACGAGCCTCTCCGAGTAGCCCTTGCCCTTCTGCGCGGCCTCGAGTGACACGTCCTTGAGGACCACTTCGATTCCGGCCCGCGCGCACACGTACGCGATCGCCGCGCCCATCATCCCGGCGCCGAGGACCACCATCTTGCTCGGCTTGAAGGTCTCGATCCCGTCCGGGCGCCCGCGCGAGCCGGTCGCGCGCTGCATGTCGAAGAAGAACGCCTGGATCATGTTCTTGGCCACCTGGCCGGTGACGAGATCGACGAAGTAGCGCCCCTCGATCTCGATCGCGCTGTCGAAGTCGACCTGTGAGCCCTCCACCGCGGCGGCCATGATGTTGACCGGCGCTGGGTAGTTGGCGCCCTTGAGCTGCTTGCGCAGGTTGGCAGGGAAGGCGGGCAGGTTCTGCGCCAGCCCGCGGCTGCTGGGGGTGCCGCCGGGGATCTTGTAACCGTCGGTGTCCCACGGCTGCTTGGCGTCCGGGTTGGCCTCGATCCACCGCTTGGCGCCCGGAATCAGCTCCTCGGGGGTCGCGACGAGCTCATCGACGATCCCGATCTCCAGGCCCTTCTGGGGGCGCACCCGCTGGCCCTGGAGCAGCAGCGCCAGCAGCGCGTTGACGATCCCGAGCATCCGCACGGTCCGCGTGACGCCGCCGGCTCCCGGCAGCAGCCCGAGCTGGACCTCGGGGAACCCGAGCTGGATGCTCGAGTCGTCGACCACGATCCGGTGATGGCACGCAAGCGCGATCTCGAGTCCGCCCCCCAGCGCGGTGCCGTTGACGGCCGCGACGACCGGCCGGCCGAGCGTCTCCAGCTGGCGGAGCATCGCCTTGCCGTCGCGGATGGAGGCGGAGATCTCATCCGACTGCTCCTTGGTCGCGAGCCGCAGGTCGTTGAGGTCGCCTCCGGCGAAGAAGGTCTTCTTCGCCGACGTGATGATCACGCCGGTGATCTCGTCGCGCTCGGCCTGGAGGCGCTGCACCGTCGCCCGCATCGAGGCCGCGTAGGCCGCGTTCATCGTGTTGGCCGACTGGTTGGGGTCGTCCAGGGTCAGAATCACTACCCCGTCGTCGTCGCGTTCCCAGCGGATCGTGCTGCTGTCACTCATGCTCGTGGTCTCTCATTCGATGTCGTTGGTTGCGCGGCGGTGCAAATGCCGTGCGCCGTCAGACGCGCTCGACGACGGTGGCGATGCCCATCCCGCCACCGACGCAGAGCGTCGCGAGGCCGTAGCGCTTGTTCTGGCGCTCGAGCTCGTCGACCAGGGTGCCGAGGATCATCGCACCGGTCGCACCGAGCGGGTGGCCCATCGCGATCGCGCCGCCGTTGACGTTGACCTTGTCCAGGTCGAGGCCCATCTCGCGCACGAACCGCAGCACGACCGCGGCGAACGCCTCGTTGATCTCGACCAGGTCGAGGTCATCGACTGTCAGCCCGGCCTTGGCGAGTGCCTTACGGCTCGCCGGAGCCGGGCCGGTCAGCATGATCGTCGGGTCAGCGCCGGAGACCGCGGTCGCGAGGATCTTGGCGCGCGCGCGAAGCCCGAGCTCGTCGCCGGTGCGCTCGTTGCCGATCACGACCAGCGAGGCGCCGTCGACGATCCCCGAGGAGTTACCGGGGGTGTGGACGTGGTTGATCTTCTCGACCCAGTGGTACTTCTGCAGCGCGACGGCGTCGAAGCCGCCCATGTCGCCGATCGCCGCGAACGACGGCTTGAGCTTGCCGAGCGTTTCGACGGTCGTCCCCGGGCGGATGAACTCGTCCTGCTCGAGGACGGCGTGATCGTTGATGTCGAGCACCGGGATCACCGAGTTCGAGAACCGGCCCTCCGCCTGCGCGGTCGCGGCCAGCTCCTGAGAGCGCGCGGCGTACACGTCGACGTCATCGCGGCTGAATTCCTCGATCGTCGCGATCAGATCGGCGCTGACCCCCTGCGGGATGAACGACGTCTCGTAGTTGGTCTCAGGATCCATCGCCCAGGCGCCTCCGTCGGAGCCCATCGGCACGCGGGACATCGACTCGACGCCGCCGGCGAGGACGAGATCCTCCCAGCCGGATGCGACCTTCTGGGCCGCAATGTTGACCGCCTCGAGGCCCGACGCGCAAAAGCGGTTGAGCTGCACGCCGGAGACCGTGTCCGGCAGACCGGCCTTGATCGCAGCGGTCTTGGCGATATCAGCGCCCTGGTCTCCAATCGGTGACACGCATCCGAGCACCACGTCGTCGAACCGCTGTGGGTCCAGAGTGGCGTTGCGGCTGAGTACCTCGTGCATCAGGCCGACGACGAGATCGACGGGCTTGGTGGTGTGGAGCGACCCGTTGACCTTGCCCTTTCCCCGCGGCGTGCGGATCGCGTCAAAGAGAAGCGGTTCAGTGGCTGGCATGGTCTGCTCCTAGGTCCTTAAGCGCACACATGTTCGTAAAACGACTACGTTAGATACTAGTCATCGGCGCCCCGAGCGGCCGGTCTTACCGCGCCCTGACGGCCGGTCTAATCTGACTGCTGGTGAGCGCCGGAGACATCCCGATCGAAGTTCAGGCGCAGGACGAGGCGAGCGAGACCACCGGCCGGCCGCTGTCCGGCAAGACAGCCTGGGCGCGCAACCTCGAGACGCCGCTGCGCGACTTCCTACAGACGCAGTCGGGGAGCGCCGCCGTCCTGCTCGCGGGCACGATCGCCGCCCTGGTGTGGGTCAACGTGGACGCCTCGTCCTATGAGCGCGTCTGGAACACGATCCTGTCGATCCGGATCAGCGACACCGGGATCACGATGGGCCTGCGCGAGTGGGTCAACAGCGGCCTGATGACGATCTTCTTCTTCGTCGTCGGCCTCGAGGCCAGGCGCGAGTTCGACCTCGGCGAGCTGCGTGACCGGCGACGGCTGACGCTGCCGGTGTTGGCCGGCCTGGGCGGGATGATCGTCCCGGTTGCGATCTTCCTGGCGATCAACGGCTCGGACGCTTCACGCGGGGGGTGGGGAGCCGCGATGTCTACCGACACGGCGTTCGCGCTCGGGATGCTGGCGATCGTCGGCCGGCGCTTCCCGGACAGCCTGCGGGCGTTCATCCTCACGGTGGCGGTCGTCGACGACTTCGTCGCGCTGATCGTGATCGCGGTCGCGTTCACGACGTCGATCGACGCGGTCGCGTTGGCGGTGGCAGTGGGGGCGTTCGCGGTGATGCTGCTCGGGCGACTCGGGAGAGTGCACAACGGGCTCGTGTATGCGCTCCTCGGGGTGACGGCGTGGGTAGCGATGCAGCGCTCCGGGATCGACCCGGTCGTCGTCGGCCTCGTGATGGGGTTGCTGACGATCGCCTATCCGGCGTCGCGCTCGGACCTTGAGGAGGCGACCGATCTGTTCCGCGTCTTCCGCGAGCAGCCGACGCCGGAGCTGGCGCAATCCGCGCGGGCGGGGCTGCGCTCGGCGATCTCCCCCAACGAGCGCTACCAGCAGCTGTTTCATCCGATCTCGGCGTACGTGATCGTGCCGCTGTTCGCGCTCGCCAACGCCGGGATCGTGATCAACGGCTCGTTTCTCTCGCACGCCTACCGCACACCGATCACGCTCGGGATCATCATCGCCTACCTGGTCGGCAAGCCGATCGGGATCACGGGCGCGACCGCGCTCGTCACCCGGCTCAGCGGCGGCAGGATCCGTCCGCCGGTCGGCTGGGGGTCGGTGATCGGTGGGGGTGCGATCGCCGGGATCGGATTCACGGTCTCGATCCTGATCGCGACGCTCGCGTTCCACGGCCCCGAGCTCGCCGAGGCCAAGCTCGGCATCCTGACGACGCTCGTGGGTGCGCCACTGGTGAGCTGGATCGTGCTGCGCGCGACCAGAAAGCTTCCGCGCGAGCGCAGGCTGCGTGCCCTCGTCGGAAGCTCGGAGGTGATCGTCGACCTGGCCGTGCCGGTCGACCTCGAGCGCGACCACGTCCGGGGTCCCGACGATGCCTCGGTGACGCTGGTCGAGTATGGAGATCTCGAATGCCCGTACTGCGGCCAGGCCGAGGCCGTGATCCGCGAGTTGCTGCTCGAGTTCGGCGGCGAGCTGCGCTACGTCTGGCGCCACCTGCCGCTCAACGACGTCCACCCGCACGCGCAGATCGCCGCGGAGGCCGCCGAGGCGGCCGCGGCGCAGGGGCGATTCTGGGACATGCACGACTCGCTCCTGTCCCACCAGGACCGGCTCATGGTCAAGGACCTGGTAGCCGATGCCGAGGCGCTCGGCCTCGACGTCGACGACTTCCGCGAGTACATCCGTAAGAACAAGGCGGCGGAACGGCTCGCCGAGGATGTCGAGTCCGCTGACATGAGCGGCGTTTCCGGGACGCCGACGTTCTTCATCAACGGCCACCGCCATCAGGGCGCGTACGACATCGAGACGCTGTCGCAGGCGGTCAGGCTAGCGCGCGCACGCGCGGCCGTCGGCGCCTGAGGCGCGAGCTCCCCCGACCACAAGCAGCGAGGCGGCGCGCGTCAGGCGGCGTGCCCTCCGAGCCGCCGACCGCGGTGCGACGCGACTGTTCGGGGCCGTCGCGAACTGATCGATCTCTTCGCCAGTTCGTAAGCGGCTCTTCGCGAGTTCGTAGCTCGCTCTTCGCCGCTGTTTGCAGGCTCAATCATCATGAAACCAAAACGCTTGATTCCAATCTTCGTCACGGCGGCGTGCGCGCTCGGCGCCGTGCCGGCCGCTTCGGCGGCAACTGACGTACAACAGGCAACAAGCGCGAACTGGTCCGGTTATGTCGTCGGCAGCCCGTCTGGCTCGCAGAACTTCTCGAGCGTCTCCGGGAGCTGGGTGCAGCCGACCGGTAAGTGCGATGAGACCCAAGGTGGTAGCTACTCGGCGTTCTGGATCGGTCTCGGAGGATCGGGGCAGAGCCAGAATCCGGCCCTCGAGCAGGACGGGACCGAGGTCGACTGCAGCGCCGACGGAACCGCGAGCTATTTCGCCTGGTATGAGCTTGTCCCGGCGGCGCCGGTCAAGGTCGACCTCGCGATCCATCCTGGCGACAAGATCTCGAGCAAGGTCAGCGTCAGCGGCCAGCAGGTGACGATGTACCTCTCTGACCAGACGACCGGGCAGTCGGTCACCAAGACATTGCAGATGCCCAACCAGGCCGACACCTCGAGCGCGGAGTGGATCGCCGAGGCGCCGTCGCAGTGTGGTCAGGGAGTGTCTGACTGCAGCCCCTTGCCGCTCACGGACTTCGGCAAGGTGCAGTTCTTCGACGCGTCCGCGACCACGACCGATGGCCACACCGGGACGATCTCGGACCCGGCGTGGAACGCCGCGGCCGTGTCACTGAGCCCAGGGTCCTCGGACGACGGCGGCTTCACGAGCCAGTTCGCTTCCACCTCGTCCAGCAGCACCGCGGGCGCGACGCCGTCGAGTCTCTCCTCTGACGGCTCGTCGTTCTCGGTCAACTGGTCAGACGAGTCGTCGTCCTCGACCGGGACCGCGCCGACCAGCGTCGGCTCGGGCTCGGGCTCCGGGTACGGCGGCGGCGACCCGTACGGGTCTGGCGGCGGCGATCCCTACGGCTACGGCGGTGGCGACCCATACGGTTACAGTGGCGGTGGCTACGGTGACGGCGGCTACGGCGGCTACGGCGGCGACACCGGTGGCTGGGCGATCGTCGTTCCCGGGGTCGGGGTGGTCGCGATCGGCTGACCGGTCCTTTTCAAACGCGCGGCGGTCGGGCTCTGTGGCTCGGCCGCCGCGTTTGCGTTTAAGCGCGCTGCGTTGCGCTCGCGGCGGGTATCCGTGACGAGGCGCGGCCGATCGCAATAGTGTCCACCCCGCGACAGGAGGCGACGATCGTAGAAGTGGACGTGAGAGCTCTGCTCGGCGGTGGCCTGAAGCTCGCCGAGCGGTTTGGTGACGAGGCCTACTACGTCGCGCTATGTCTGCGTAGCGGCTTGGTGGCGCCCGAGCTGCCGCACCGCGTCGCCCAGATGGTGCTCGCCTTCGACCGCTTCGGAATGCTCGCCGGCACCGTGGCGATGGGAGCGATCCGCAACGGCGACCGCGTCGCGGTCCGCGATGAGCTCGGTGACACTACGTACAAAGAGCTCGACGAGCGGACCAACGCGCTCGCGAACGCGTGGCGTGAGCACGGACTCCAGGCAGGGAACGGGGTCGCGATTCTCGTCCGCAACCATTGCGGCTTTTTCGAGGCGGTGTTCGCGGCCGCCAAGTGCGGGGCGCGGCTCGTGCTGCTCAACACGTCGTTCGCCGCTCCGCAGATCCACGACGTCGCAGGCCGTGAGGGGACCGACCTGCTCGTCTACGACGACGAGTATGCGCACACGCTCGAGGGAATCGACCCTCCCCTTGGGCGGTGGCGCGCCTGGACCGAGCCCGGGGATGCCGGCGCGCAGGACACCCTCGAGGCGCTGATCGAGCGCGGCTCGCGGCGCGCGCCGCCGAAGCCGAGCAGCGGCCCGAAGATCGTGATCCTGACGAGCGGCACCACCGGGACGCCGAAGGGCGCCCCGCGCAGCGACCCGCGCTCGTTGTCGCTGATCGGCGGCCTGCTGAGCAAGGTGCCGTTCCGCACCCGGGAGGTGACCGAGCTGTGCGTGCCGATGTTCCACGCGCTCGGATTCGCGCACATGACGCTCGGCCTGGCGCTCGGCTCGACGCTGGTCGTCCGGCGACGGTTCGACCCAGAGCACACGCTCGAGAGCATCGAGCGCAACCGTCCCACGGCGCTGATCGTGGTGCCGGTGATGCTCCAGCGGATGCTCGATCTGGACGAGGACGTAGTGGCCGCGCGCGACACCTCGTCGCTCAGGATCGTGTTCGTCGGCGGCTCGCAGCTCGGGGTCGAGCTGTGCAAGCGCGCCCTGCGCGCGTTCGGGCCGGTTCTCTACAACCTGTACGGCTCGACCGAGCTCGCGTACGCGACGATCGCGACGCCGGCCGACCTCCTCGAGCAACCGGGAACCGTCGGCGGAGTGGTCCGCGGAACGATCGTCAAGATCTACGACGAGCAGGGCGAAGAGGTCCCGGCCGGGGAGAGCGGCCGGATCTTCGTCGGCAACGCGGGCCAGTTCGAGGGCTACACGGGCGGCGGCGGCAAGGAGCAGTTCAAGGGCCTGCTGTCGTCGGGCGACGTCGGCCACTTCGACGACGAGCGACGGCTGTACATCGACGGCCGCGACGACGAGATGATCGTGTCGGGCGGCGAGAACGTGTTCCCCGGGGAAATAGAGGAGCTGCTCGCGGGTCACGAGGCGATCGCGGAGGCCGCGGCGGTCGGCGTCGACGACGCGCAGTTCGGCCAGCGCCTGAAAGCATTCGTCGTCGTGCGCGACGGCGTGCAGCTCACCGAGGACGACGTCAAGAGCTACGTCAAGGACAACCTCGCCAACTACAAGGTGCCCCGCGAGGTCGTGTTCGTCGGCGCGCTGCCGCGCAACTCGACCGGCAAGGTGCTCAAGCGCGAGCTGATCGCCTCGGAGGGTTCGTAGGTGCCTCAGCACGGGCCACCGTTCCTCGCGTTGCAGGGCGAGATCTTTCTCCGCGGCCTCGCGGGAGAGACCCCCGCCCAGCCGGTCTCGTTCGCCGAGCTGGAGCGGGAGGCACGGCGCAGCGCCGACCCGCGGGCGGTCGCGTACGTATTCGCCGGCGCCGGTTCCGAGGACACGATGCGCGCCAACGAGGATGCGTTCCGCCGCTGGCGGATCGTGCCGCGGATGCTCCGCGACGTCTCGGCCCGCGACCTGTCGACGACCGTGCTCGGCACGGAGATGCCGGCGCCGGTTGCCCTCGCGCCGATCGGGTCGCAGACGATCGTGCATCCCGACGGCGAGCTGGCAGTCGCCCGCGCGGCGGCGGCGGTCGGGCTGACGATGGCGCTCAGCACCGTGGCCGCCAGCCCGCTCGAGGAGATCGCCGCCGCCGGTGACGGACCGAAGTGGTTTCAGCTCTACTGGCCGACAAACCCCGAGCTCGGCGCGAGCCTGCTGTCGCGCGCCGAGCGTGCGGGATACGGGGCCGTGCTGCTGACCGTGGACACGTTCCTGCCGGGCTGGAAGCCACGCGACCTGCAGGCCGCCTACCAGCCGTACCTGCACGGCATCGGGATCGCCAACTACCTGTCCGACCCGGTCTTCCAAAGCCTGCTCGCTCGGCCGGCGGCGCAGGATATGCAGTCGGCGATCGGCCAGTTCCTGGCCCAGTTCTCGAACCCGCGTCTGAGCTGGGCCGACCTCGAAGTCGTCCGCTCGCGCACGACGCTCCCGATCGCCCTGAAGGGGATCCTGCACCCGGACGACGCCCGGATGGCGTTGGAGCACGGCGTCGACGGCGTGGTGGTGTCAAACCACGGCGGCAGGCAGGTGGACGGCGCGATCGCGTCCCTCGACGCCCTGCCGGCGATCGTCGACGCGGTCGGCGGTGAGCTCGAGGTCCTACTCGACAGCGGCATCCGCTCGGGGGCCGACATCGTCAAGGCGCTGGCGCTCGGGGCCGACGCGGTGCTCGTCGGCCGGCCCTACCTGTGGGGGCTCGCGGCCGGAGGCGAGGCCGGGGTCCTCGCGGTGCTCCGCGCGCTGCTCGCCGAGCTCGACCTGACGATCGGGCTGACCGGCCACACGGGCCCGGGCCAGCTCGATCCGGGGGTGCTCGTCCGGGACGTCTGAGACGGCTCGGTACCGGCTCCCGCGGACGCCCAGCGAGCCGACTGCGGGGCGCCCTCTCGCCGCCGGTGGTCTCTAGACTCGGGCGATG
>DATNKY010000793.1:0-12929 GCA_035603155.1 Solirubrobacteraceae bacterium | reverse complement strand
CTTCGGACTGAGCCTCGCCGTCGGACTGAGCCTCGCCGTCGGACTGAGCCTCGCCGTCGGACTGAGCCTCGCCGTCGGACTGAGCCTCGCCGTCGGACTGAGCCTCGCCGTCGGACTGAGCCGCGGCGTCGTCTGGCTGAGGGGCGCCACCAGCAGCGCGAGCGGGGAGCTCGTTCTCCGGGATGTCTGCCTCGTCAGCGCTGCCGTGCGGGGTATCTGCAGCCTCATGCCCGCGGCCGGCGGCGACCGCGTCCGGGGCCAGGTCGGTGGTCTCGCGCTCTCGGAGCGGCTCCGCGACCGGACGACCGCGGCGGCGGTCCCACACGCGCCACGCTCCGCCCATCGCGATTGCTGCGACGACGAGACCGAGCAACACGAACCAGAGCGGCGATAGCGCTCTTGGATGGTGCGAGCCGGCTGTCGCTCCCGGAGGCCGAGCCGCGGTTCGCGGCTTGCGCGGCACACCGATGCGCGTCGGCTCAGTCGTCTTCGGGGCCCGCGCGCGGGGGTGACTGCCGAGGTTGCGAGGAGCACCGAAGTGCAGTCGCAGGTCAGCGAGGGTCCGGATGCCCGCCGTCCCGTCGACCGGCAGACCGTGATCGGCCTGGTAGCCCATCACCGCCGCCTTCGTCAACGGTCCGTAGAGCCCGTCGATCGGCCCCGGCGAGTGACCGGCCCGCGCGAGCCGTCGCTGCAGGTCCCGGACCATCGGCGAGCCCGTCGGGTAGCCGGCACCGAGCTGGAGCGCGGAAGCCGGACTCCTCAGCGCCTCCGCTGTCTGCGGGCCGACGGTCCCGTCGGCCGCCAAACCGGCCCCCGCTTGGTAGCGCATTACGGCGTCCGTCGTGCGTGGGCCGTAGCGACCGTCGATCGGGCCGGCCGGATAGCCGGCTCTGGCCAACAGCATCTGCACGCTCCGGACCGCCTGCGAGCCGGAGGCTCCGTAGCCGCTGCCCGGAGTCAGAACATCGCCGCGGGCGATCATTGCGGAGAGGGCACCCGTCTGGACGGTGGCCGGCGGTTGCATCGCAGCCGATGCGGGAGCCGCGCTCACTCCTGAGAGCACCAGCGCGAGAAGCGGCGCCGCAACCAACGGCGCGCCAACGTACGCATGGATGTGTCTCAGCCTGACCCTCACGACAACACAGCTCACTAGATGTCTCCGTGCCCGATGAAATCCGTCTCGCCCCCTTACCTCCCCAAATCGGGTGGATCCGATCCATTTCCCACAATGGTTTCGTGCTGGTACGCTCAGATATCGGGGGTGAATCTTGCCCAAACGTGGGGGAGCTACGCCAACAGGATCATCTGCTCCGGTCCCTGCTGGGACGTCTAGGGAGCGCCAGATCGCCGCGCACATGCCGCTGGTGCAGTCGATCGCGCGTCGCCATGTCGGCAAAGGCGAGGAGCTCGAGGATCTCGTTCAGGTCGGCGCAGTCGGGTTGCTCAAGGCGAGCGATCGTTTTGACCCGGGCCGCGGAGTCGCGTTCGGCACGTTCGCTGCGCCGGTGATCGAAGGGGAGATCCGTCACCACCTGCGCGATCGAACCGCGCCGGTACGGGTTCCCCGCGAGCTGGAGCAGCTCCGGATCAGAATCCGGCGCGAGCGAGCAGAGCTCCAGTCAACGCTCGGACGCCCGCCCTCGGCGGCGGAGCTTGCCGGCGCGCTCGACGTTGAGGAGAGCGAGATCGAGCAGGCGCTCGTCGCCGAGCAGGCCCGCAATTCGATTTCAATCTCCTCCGATGAGGCGAAGGAGCCTGCCGCCGACCTCGGAGCCCTCGCCTCGAGCGACGACCGGCTGGCGCTGGAGAAGAGCATGCGCTCGCTCGATGACCGCGAGCGCAGGATCGTCTTCCTCCGCTTCCAGGCAGACATGACCGAGAAGCAGATCGCACAGGAGCTGGGTCTCTCCCAGGCGCACGTATCGCGGCTGCTCAAGGGCGCGCTCGCGAAGATGCGCAGCGAGCTCGCCACCCCCACGGACACGGTGCAGGAGGGCAATACCACCCCCGATATCGAGCGAGCCGGTCCACCAGCCGTCCCCGCCGGAACTAGACTCTCGCACGTGGGCAGAGCCTCAACCGCGGCAAAGACCGAGAAGCTCACGCTCGCTGAGTATCTGGCTCTCCCCTACAACGTCGAGATCACATTGGAGCGCGGCGGAGGGCGGATCCGCTGGAAGGCATCCGTCGAGGAGCTCAGTGGCTGCCTGGCGGAGGGCGACACTCCCGACCAGGCCTTGGGCCGCCTGCGCACCGCGATGGAATCATGGCTCAAGTCGGCGATCGCCGACGAGCGCGAGATCCCTCTGCCGGGCAAGAAGCAGGCCGGCTCGAGATCGGCCGACAGCTACAGCGGACGGTTCCTCGTGCGGATGCCGAAGTCACTGCACGCAGAGCTCGCGAGCGCCGCCGAGCGCCAGCAGGTGAGCCTCAATCGGTTCGTCACCGATGTGCTCAGCTCGGCAGTTGAACAGGATCTTCCCGACGGGGAGCCGGGCACGGCGGCGTCGGAGCTCCCGCCGGCGGAGGCGGGCTCAGCGTCGGAGATCGAGGCGGGTGGCCCGTCCGGCGTGCGGCGCGCCTCGCCACGCTCACTGCGCCTCGTGCTGGCGACGAACATGGCCGTCGTGATCCTCGCAGGGATCGTCGCGCTGGTGCTGCTGGTGCTCGCCCTGCAACGCGGCGTGTGATCCGCGTAGCGCGCGACCGCGGGCGTCGGACAGCGCAGCCCAGTCGACCCGCCAACGCGCCCAAGACCCTCGGAACGCTTTACGCCCATAGGGCGCATTTGGTTCCAAAGGTCGCTCGATGTTGACCGGACCCGCTTGCGCAGGGCGCCCCCGAGCGCAAGCATTCGAGCCCATCCGAAGAGACCGAGCCAAGGAGGATGAGCGGTGCCCGTCAAGCTCCATCGCTGTTCCGCCACGTGGATGAAGATCGGCATGCACCCCTGCTGGAAGGTTCAGAAGGCGCTCGATGACCAAGGCATCGAGTACCAGGTCGTGACCGGGCCGCTCAGCCGCGGCAAGCGCACCGAGCTCGAGGAGCTCAGCGGCCAGCGGCAGTACCCGGTGATCGAGTTCGAGGACGGTACCGCCTACAGAGCGGAGTCCAAGGAGATGGCCGCCCGAATCAACGCCTGCAAGCTCTTCGACGGTCAGCCCGCGGATCCGTAGGACCGGTCCGGCCCGCCCGGCGCCGCTCGCGCGCGAGGCTGGTGGTCGCGCGCCTGGGATCGTCAGACTTGTTGTCTGGCCGCGATCTGAAAGTTGTTATCTGGCCGCGATCTGAAAGGCAAGCAATCGCCATGAACAAGACATCCCTACTGGGCGACAAGCCCGTCAACCGCATGGGCTTTGGCGCGATGCAGCTCGCCGGTCCCGGCGTATTTGGCCCGCCGCCCGATCCCGACGGCGTCCGCGCGGTGCTGCGCCGCGCGATCGAGCTCGGTGTGGACCACATCGATACCGCCCAGTACTACGGCCCGGACGTCGTAAACGACCAGATCCGCGAGAGCCTGTATCCGTATCCCGAGGATCTGAAGCTCGTCACCAAGGTCGGTGGCCGCCGCGACGACCGGGGCGCCTGGCTGCCCGCCCAGAGTCCCGCCGAGCTGCGTGACGGCGTCGAGGACAACCTCCGCTCTCTGCGGGTCCAACGGATGGACCTCGTCAACCTCCGTCTGATGAACCCCGGCGCGTCCGGCGACCTGTTGGCCGAGCAGCTCGGCATGCTCGAGGATCTGCGCAACGAGGGCAAGCTTGATCTGATCGGCATCAGCGAGGCCAATGCCGACGCCGTCCGGCAGGCACTCGAGCTGGTCGACATCGCCGAAGTACAGAACGCCTACAGCGTCGTGAACCGCTCGAGCGAGGACGTGCTCGAGCTGTGCGCCGAGCGCGAGATCGCGTTCGTGCCCTACTTCCCGCTGGGCTCGGCGTTCACCGGCGGCCCCAGGCAGCTGGCCCAGGATCCCGTCATCGCGAGGGTAGCCGAGCGCCATCAGGTCGCCGTCGTACAGGTCGCGCTCGCCTGGCTGCTTGCCCGCTACGAGCGGATCCTGCTGATTCCCGGTACCAGGTCCGTGGAGCACCTCGAACAGAACATGGCCGCAGCCGACGTCGAGCTCTCCGAGCAAGATCTCGCCGAGCTCGAGAACGCCACCCAGCTGGGCGATCCGGTGCCCGCCCACGACTGAACAGATCGGTCGGGGGCGACGCCTGTGGCAATCGATCGCGATCGGGACCCAAATCGTCGACGACCTCCCGGGTGCGCGAAAGATGGGGCGAACGCCTCATGACGGTACACGCGCCCGCGCGTAGCTTGGGGCGAAATCCGAGCGGAGGAGTTGAGAATGCCGAAGGTCTCGAAGGACAGCGCAGCGCACGTGGACCAGCACGGTCCGGTCGAGGATCGCCACGAGGACATCGACGGCTACACCGTCAACTTCGTGTCGTTCGGCATTGACATCGATGGGACGCCGCTGCTCAAGGGGCTGCCGGGCGACGCGTGCACGTGCGCGCACTGGGGGTATGTGCTGAAAGGCAGGCTGACCTACCGCTTCGCCGATCACGAGGAGGTGTTCGAGGCGGGCGACGCGTTCTACTTGCCGCCCGGCCACGTCCCGCTGGCCGATGCGGGCAGCGAGCTGGTTCAGTTCAGCCCCAGCGAGGAACTACGAGCAGTCGGAGCCGTGATGGACAGGAACATGCAGGCGATGACGCAGGGCGGCTGAGCGTTCGCCGAGCCGCCGCTCAGGAGGCTGGTTCTGGCGCGAACCCATCCTCGGGCAGCAGTCCGTGATGCATCGCGAACAGGCTCGCCCTGGCACGAGTCGAGGCGCCGATCTTCGAGTAGATGTGCTCGATGTGGTTGCCGGCCGTCTTGGGCGAGATCACGAGCTGCGTGGCGATCTCCTTATTCGACAATCCGCGCGCGAGGAGCCTGAGGACCTCCACTTCGCGCGCGGTTAGACCTGCCGGACCTTCGCGGCGGCGCGACACGCGGTGACCGGCGGCGCCGAGAACCGCGTCCACGACCTCGGCGTCGAGGCGACCCGCCCTGACATCGACACGGAGCTTTCCGGCAGCCTCGTCCGCCGAGCGCTCGGGTCGGTACGGGCGCGGTTCGCGCATCGCTTGGTAGGCGTCGGCCGCGGCGAGGATCCGGGCCGGGTGGGAAATGGCGGCACCAGAGAGACGGCGCGGATAGCCCGAACCGTCGAGGCGCTCACGATGCTGCACGGCGATCGCACCCAGCGGTGCGAGCACCGGTGATTGTTGGAGCATCCGTTCGGTCAGGTATGGGTGCAGGCGCACGCGCTCCCATTCGCCGGCGCCGAGCGGTCCCCGCTTGTCCCAGATCGCGTTCGACACTCCGAGCCGCCCGAAGTCGTGCACGAGCCCGGCGCGACGCAGCGTCCGCACCTTCGGTTCGGAGAGGCCGAGCTGGGCTCCGGCTTCGGCGGCGAGCTCGGCGACCGCGCGCGAATGGCCGAGGCTGTACGGCGACTTCAGATCGACGAAGTTCGCGATCGCCAGCAGAGCGTCGTCGAATCGATCCCACGAGAGCAGCACTGTGAGCTCCGGCTCCGCGTCGATCACCGCGGCCCACGTGTCGATGTCGTCGAGACCGCTCAGGATCGTCTCCCCGTTCGCGCAGATCAGCTCCGCCAGCTCGGGGTCGAACTGCGTCTCCGCTCGGTCGCGGGCGATGCTCTTTGCCGCCTCGACGCCGCCGGCGCGATACGCGACCTCGACGAATTCCGCGAGCTGGGCGATGCGTGCCGCGAGTGGAATGTTCGCTCCGCCCAGCTCGCCGGGCCAGCCGCGCCCGTCCCAGGTCTCGTACGCCGCGCCGAGTGCGTCGAGTACTTGCTCCTGAAGCCTGAGCTGCTCTCCCAGCATCCTGGTCATTGCTGCGTGCTGGTTGATCATGTCGGCAACCTCGCGGTGGCCGGACAGGGCGAACTCGAGCGCAACCCGGAACCGATGCGATCCCGCGTGGCCGGACCCCAGCTGCCGCATCCCAGCAGCCGCTCCGCGGAGGCTGCGGAACTCGTGGTCGTACTTGCCGGACTTCAGCGCGATGTCGTCGCCGAACCACTTGGCCTGCTCATGAGCGTCTGAATGGCAGCCCACCCCGACAAGGAGCGCCGTGTAGTACACGTTCGCGCGCCCGCGCTGATCGAGTCCTACCTGCTCGGCGAGCCGGAGCGCGATCAAGCATTGGCGCAGCATGTGCTCCATCGGCTGGCCGAAGCCGAGATCCACGCCGAGCGACAGTGCGGCGACGAGCTCGGCCAGCCGGATGTGCGCGCGATCGGTCCCGTCAACCACAGACCGAGACTACGCGACCCGACCTACGCGAAATAGCCCTTCGCGGCTTCCTCGTCCCAGACGTACCGCTGCAGCGCAGGCAGAGAGGAGCGAGCCAGTCGATCAGGCTGGTCGAGGGCGGCACGGTGCACCCAAGGCTCTCCAGTCGTCCCCGATGTAGTTGGGCTGCGCGCCGATGTCCAGCGGAGCGTTGCCCTCGCGGAGGATGAGCCCGGCCTCAGGGTGTTGTCGGTGAGCCATCGGAGGCCTTTCGTCAGTCGTCAATAGGCCCGCGATCACGGCATCGTTCAACCGGTGACCGCGCGGGATCTACCTGGATCGGTTACGCCGAATCAGTGACCGGTCGTTCGTGGTTCTTACCGATCTGCCACACGCGTTGCGTCCAGCCCACGCGGTGAGAGGCGCCGCCTGTCTGACAGTCTTCGACGCGGATGAATCCCTCGGTGCGCGTGCTGCTGATCTCCGGGAGCTTGCGGGACGGCTCGACGAACACCGCGGTCCTCAGGACAGCGAGTCAGATCGCCGGCGATGAGATCGAGACGACGCTCTACGGGCAGATGGCCAAGCTGCCCCACTTCAACCCCGACGATGACCGCGAGGGAGAGCCGGTGCACCCCGCCGTCGCCCAGCTACGGGCCGAGATCACAGCGGCGGACGGATTACTGCTATGTACGCCGGAGTACGCCGGAGCGATGCCCGGCGCCTTGAAGAACCTGCTCGAATGGACGGTCGGCGACGCCAGCACCTATCGCAAGCCGATCGCGTGGATCAACGCTTCGGGACCCGCTGCGCCGACGGGCGGCGCAGACGCGCACGACTCTCTGCGCAAGGTGCTCGGCTACGTCCACGCCGACATCGTCGAGGCAGCGTGCGCCCGTATTGCACTGACGCGAGACGCCGTCGGCGCGGACGGGATGATCGACGACCCCGGGGCCCAAGAGAAGATCGCCCAAACGCTTGCGGTGTTGGCTCGGCACGTTGCCGAGCACTCGTCAGACTGACCGCCCTACCCCGCGGATATGACGTACGCGAAGATCCGGCCCAGATCGCGGAACTGCCTCTAGCCGGACGCTGCGGCCAACGCGCCGGCCTCCGACCCACCAAAGCCGGGCAGCCTGGTCTCCACCGCCACCCCGACCACGTCGGCGATCAACTCCCGTCGGCGCCGCCGGAACCGCTCGATCGGGGACGACACCGTGATCGCCATCGTCCCGTCGGCAACGGGCGCGCCAATGCAGGCGACGCCCTCGACGAACTCCGCCTCGTCGACGGCGTAGCCGAGCCGGCGAATCTCCTGCATCTCGGAGCGCAAGTCGCGGACGCTGGTCACGGTGTGGGCCGTGCACGAGCGCAGTGGGCGGTTCTTGCGGACGTAGTCCTCGAACGCGCGGGGCGAGGCGAAGGCCAGCATCGCCTTGCCCGAGGCGCGCGCATGAGCGTCGCCGCCGAAGCCGAGATGCGTGCCTGACACGCGGACCGCGCCTTGGCCTTCGACGATCCCGAGGATGACCACCTCTCCGGCGCGCCAGCTCGATACGTAGGCGGTCTCGCCCGTCCTCTCGGCGAGCATCCGCACGCGCTCGAGCAGGTACTCGGGCGCTGACAGCCGCGCCGCGAAGGCTTCGGCGAGCAGGCCGACCTTGGGTCCCAGGTGGTAGCGCCGGTTGTCGAGCTTGGTCAGAAAGCCACCACCGACCAGCGTGTTGAGGAGGTGGTAGGCGGTCGGAAGCGGCGTGTCGATAGCCGCCGCGACGTCCGTGGCGCGCATCCCGCTGACCGGATCGCCGGCAATGAGCTCAAGCACAGCCATCGCTCTCTCGACCGACTGAATTCGGGTTCCTGAACTTTCAGATCCTGAAAGCATTAGCTAAGTATCTGAATTACTATCACGGCGCAAATTTGCGCGTCAAGGCACGGTGCGTGGTTCACCAGGCCGCGGCACCCGGCTCGGAGCGCGTTGGCACGCGACCGGCGGGCTCGGACCCGTCGACGCCCAAACGAGGCGAAGGGGAGAGTCGTAATGGCCACAAAGAGCGGCGGCACGGTGACCGGGACCGTGACGGGTGAGGCGGGAATTCCGCCGACGGGCGAGCTGCGCAGCAACGCCCTTGGACTGGGCGGGCTCGTGATCCTTGGGATCGCCTACATGGGTCTGGCGCTGACCGTCTACTTCAACGTCGGGATCATGGAGGGCATCACCGGCCCAATCGTGCCGCTGGCATTCGCCGCGGTGGCGATTGCGATGCTGCCCACCGCCGCCAGCTTCGCGGTGATGAACAGCCGCCGGCCATCGACTGGCAGCGTATTCACGTGGTTGTGGGAGGCCACCGCCCCGCCGCTAGGGGTCTGGCTCGGCTGGGTCCTTGTGGTCACTTACATCGTCGGCTCGCTGCTGCAACCGGTGATGTTCGGCTTGTTCTTCAACTCGCTGCTCAACTACTTCAGCATCTCGGCGGGGACACTGACCGCGATCCTCGCGGCCCTTGCGTCCGTGGTGGTCGTCGGCATCCTCACCAAGAAGGACATCCGGATCTCCGCAAAGGTGACGGGCTACTTCATCGCGTTCGAGGCGGGCTTCGTGGCCCTCCTCGCTCTCTACATCATCATCAAACAGGCCGTCAACGGAAACTTCACCCTCGCCCCGTTCGTTCCCGCCAACGCGACCGCCGGCTGGACCGGATTCCAGAACGCGATCCTGTTCGCGGTCTTAGCGATCGCCGCATTCGACATCGTGGCTCCGATGGCCGAGGAGAGCCGCACGCCACGCTCGCTGGTTCCCAAGGCGACGATCCTGGTCACGATCGGCGCGGGTCTCTACTGGGTGTTCACCTCGTTTGGCTACGTGATCTCGGTGCCCGCAGATCAGATGGCGAGCTTCGTCAACTCGGGCCAGTTCACGCCGATCTACCTGATCGCCGACGCGTACATCGGCGCGGCCAGGGTGATCGTGCCGCTGACCGGAATGACGGCCGTGTTCGCCGCCTTCACGGCCATCTCGATCACGGCCAGCCGATTGCTGTTCGCGCTGAGCCGGGAGGGCCTGGCCCCAAGCCGGTTCGCGAAGCTCGATAGCCACAAGACGCCGTGGAACGCGCAGGCACTGGTGCTCGGATGCTGCGTCGTGTTCCCCCTCCTGATCATCCTGTGGCAGGACCAGAAGCCGCTGAACGCGTTCGCTTGGATCGGCGTGAGCTACGTATTCTTCGTGCTGATCCCGTACACGCTGGTGTGCGTGGCGAACATCTTCTACCACCTGCGCGTGGCGCGCGACCGTTTCAACGTGTTCACGAACCTGATCCTGCCCTTACTCGGGATCGGGATCAACTGTTACATCTTCTACAAGAACTTCCTGCTCACCTACCTGATCAACGCGACGGACTTCACGACCCAGAGCAGCATCGCATTCATCGGGTTCGCGATCCTGCTGTTACTGATCCCGGTGACGATCTGGGGGTTGAGACGCACAAAGGGAGGGCTGACGACGCCCCACCGCTTCTCGGAGATCGACGTCGAGGCGCAGGCCTAGCCGATGTCCAAATCTCTGGAGCCGGCGTGGGCATAGAAATCGACCTCAGTGATCGCGTCGCCGTCGTGACCGGGGCGGGCGCCGGGATGGGCCGGGCGATCGCCGGACAGCTGGGCCGCAGTGGGGCAAACATCGCCGTGCTGGAGATCGACGCGGCGAGCGCCTCGGCCGCAGCCGACGAGTTACAAGAAGAGCACGGCGTGCGCGCACTCGCCGTGCCTTGCGATGTGAGCGACCGCGCGGCCGTAGACGCCTCGTTTGCGCGGGTCCAGGATGAGTTTGGTCGCCTCGACATCGCGGTCAACAATGCGGGCATCAGCCGCATCGGGCCGCATACCCAGGACGTCACCGACGCGGACTGGCTGGACACGGTCAACGTCATGCAGACCGGGGTGTTCTACTGCATGCGCGCGGCCGGTCGACTGATGCTGCCCAACGAGCGCGGCAGCATCGTCAACGTCTCCTCGATCCGAGGCTTCTCGCCCAATCCCGGCCGGCTCGCTTACTGCGCGACCAAGGCGGCGGTCATCATGATGACCAAGGTCGCGGCAGGCGAATGGGGTCCGCTCGGGGTGCGAGTCAACGCTGTGGCCCCTGGGATTCAGCGGACGCCGATGTGGGATTCCGACGTGGCCGACGGGACTATCGACGAGCCGTTCTACCTCAACCTGGTGCCGGCCGGCCAGATCGGCGATCCAAACGACGTGGGTCGTCTGGTCGCATATCTGTGCTCCGATCACGCGTCCTACGTAAGCGGGTCGGTCATGACGATCGACGGCGGGCTGACCTCGATCCCGGCCGGCTGATCGCGGATGGCAAGCAGCGCAACCGGGATGTCACTACAGGGTTTCGAGGGTCGGGTAGCACTCGTGACCGGAGGGGCAAGTGGCATCGGGCGGGGGGTCGTCGAGACGCTGGTGGCTCAGGGCGCGAGCGTCGCCGCCGGCGACCTTCGCGCCGGCGATGTCACCGGGGCACTCGATTGCACGATCGACGTGACCGACCCCGAGTCCGTCATCGGCGGCGTCCGCCGCACGGAGCGGGAGCTCGGACCGATTTCGGTGCTGGTCACCTCGGCCGGCGTGTTCACGCCGCGCCCCTTCGATCAGCTCGAGCTCGACGAGTTCAAACGCACGCTCGATGTGAACGTCACCGGGACTTACGCGTGTGTGCATGCCGTACTGCCCGGCATGTGCGAGCGCGGCTACGGCCGGATCGTCACCGTTTCGTCGATGGCCGGACTCGATGGCGGGACCGAGGCATGCGCTCACTACGCGGCATCGAAGGGCGCCGTGATCGCCTTCACCAAGGCGATCTCCAAGGAACACTGCCATCTGGGCGTGACCGCAAATGTTGTGGCTCCGCGCAACATCCGGACTCCGATGGTCGCCGGGCTCAGCGATGAGGAGCTGATGCCCCCGATCGGCAGGATCGGCGAGCCCGAGGACGTAGCGGCGGCGGTGGCGTTTCTCAGCTCTGCACACGCCGGCTACATCACCGGCGAAGTTCTCGTACTCAACGGAGGTTGGTGGTGAGCCCTCGACTCCCGGCTGATGCGGCCTACGCGCTGCACCACACCGGCTATACCGTGTCCGATCTCGACCGGTCAGTCTCCTTCTACCGCGACCTGCTGGGGTGCGAGGTGATCGCGAGCCAGGAGAAGGAGGGCGGCTACCTGGCGGCGATCGTCGGTTATCCCGATGCGCACGTGCGGATGGCACATCTGAGAACCCCGCATTCAGACCACGTCATCGAGTTGTTTCAATATCTCGCGCCGGGGCCGGGGCAGGCGGAGACCGAACCCCGCAACGTCGGCACCGCGCACATGTGCTTCCTCGTCGACGACCTCGATGCCACGTATCGCCGCCTGCAGGCGGACGGCGTCGAGTTCATCAGCGCCCCCGTCGAGATCGATACCGGCATCAACACCGGGGGACGAGCCCTCTATCTGCGCGACCCGGACGGGATCCCGATGGAGCTGTTCGAGCTGCCGGCGCATCGGAAACAGACATGACCGCCACCGAGGCGACATCTGCGCTGGGAACCGACGCCCTGCTCGACCTGTTGCGTCAGATGCACGAAATCCGGCTGTTTGAGGAGGCCGTCCAGCGACTGTTCGCGCAGGGCCTGGTACGCGGCAGCACCCATCTGTGCATCGGCCAGGAGGCGGTATCGGTCGGGGTCTGCAGCGCGATGCGTCCCGGCGACGTCGCGACCTGCACCTACCGGGGCCATGGCACGACTTTGGCCATGGGCGCGCCGCTCGATCGGTCGTTCGCGGAGATCATGGGTCGCGCCAACGGGCTATGCGGCGGCAAGGGTGGATCGATGCACCTCACGGATGTCGGGGTTGGCCTGCTGGGCTCGTTCGCGATCGTGGGAGCTCACCTCCCGATCGCCGTAGGTGCCGCGTTTGCGCGGCGATACAAGGGCGAGGACAGCGTCAGCGTGTGCTTCTTCGGCGACGGCGCGACCAATATCGGTGCCTTTCACGAGTCGCTCAACCTGGCGGCGATCTGGAAGCTGCCGATCGTCTTCGTGTGCGAGAACAACCTTTACGGCGAGTACTCGCGGATCGACCTGACGACTCCCGTGGAGCGCCTCGTCGATCGAGCATCGAGCTACGCGATGCGAGGCCGGCGCGCCGACGGCAATGACGTGCTCGGCGTCAGAGCCGAGGCGCAAGCCGCGTTTGCGCACGCAAGAGCCGGCGAGGGACCGACGTTGCTCGAACTGCTCACCTACCGCTGGTCAGGCCACTCACGTACCGATCCCGGGACCTACCGGCCGGAGGGCGAGCTGGAAGCGTGGAAGGAGCGCGATCCGATCGCTCGGCTTCGGGACAAGCTCGACGACCACGGGGTCGACGAGCCGACGTGCGACGCGGTGAGGGTGAGCGCCGAGCGAGCCGTCGCCGAGGCGCTCGAGCGCGCCAAGAGCTGGCCGGAACCCGAGCTGTCCAGCCGCTTCGAAGGCGTGCGCAGTGACTGACACCACCTATCGCAAGGCGGTGATCCAAGCGCTGGCTGACGAGCTCGCCGCTGACGAGACGGTATTTCTGA
>DATNKY010000788.1:0-5544 GCA_035603155.1 Solirubrobacteraceae bacterium | reverse complement strand
TACGCTCGTTGGCGTGTTCGACCGGCTGCTGGACGCCGGTGCCACGATCATCGTCATCGATCACGACTTGGACGTTCTCGCCGCTGCGGATCACCTCATCGACATGGGGCCGGGCGGCGGTCCGGACGGCGGCCACATACTCGCGGCAGGCACGCCGGAGGAAGTTGCGCGGGCTCCAGGCAGCGTGACCGGCCCGTGGCTAGCCGAGCACCTGGGCCGCCAAGAAACCCAGCCGGCCCATTGCGCGAGCTGAGCGGAGGCGGGTCGCGAGCGCGGCGCGCGAGGTTGTCGCAGTCGTCGTGGACAAGGCAGGCCCAGCGCGGTCGAGCAACTCGAGCGGCGGCATCGTCCCCGACACCCGTGGTCCAACGATGCCGCGTACTTATTAGGGTGCCCTAACATGTAGGCATCTACCGTATCCGTGTCTAGGAGGCTCATGGCCGAGCGTCGCGCTCTTCACACCACAGTTATCGAGTCGTTTTGGCTGTCTCCGAGCATGGTCCGGGTGACCGTGGGAGGCCCTGAGCTGGAGGGCTTCGGGGTTGGGGAGTACACCGATCATTACGTCAAATGCCGGTTCGGGGACAAGATGCGGTCCTATACGGTGCGCGCGTGGGATCGCGAGCGGTGTCGGCTCACCCTTGACTTCGTGGTCCACGGCGATCGAGGGATTGCTGGGCCGTGGGCGGCACACGCCAAACCGGGGGACACGCTGGAGATCAGAGGACCCGGCGGTGCCTATTCACCGTCTCCGCAGGCCGACTGGCATCTGATGGTCGGCGATGATGCGGCGCTGCCGGCGATCGCCGTCTCTCTGTCGCGGGTACGGCCTGGGGTGCCGGTTTTCGCCGTCGTGGAAGTGGGCGGGCCTGAGCACGAGCAACCATTGGACTCTCCCGGGAGTCTCGAACTAGTCTGGCTTCATCGCGGCAGCGGTGCTGGGGAGGATTATCTGCCGATGCTCGAAGCAGTCAAGAGTCTGTCGCTGCCCGACGGGTCAGGCCAGGCATTCGTTCACGGCGAGGCCGCGGCCGTTCGCGCGATTCGCCGTCACCTCGTGGTCGAGCGTGGTCTTCCCGTCGAGGCGCTGTCGGCCACCGGCTATTGGAAGCTGCGTCGCACGGACGAGCAATGGCGAGCCGAAAAGCGCGAGTGGATGGCGCGGGCGGATGCTGATCTCGCAGCCGCCAACGCGTCCTGAGCGCGTTGGGTTTGCGACGTCGACGCAGCGCCGGGCCGGCCCGACCGGCACGTGGCATAAAGGCGATGCTAGTTACAGATGAAATCGCTTGCGCGATCGATGCGCGCGACCACCGGGCGATCCGCCGCACCCGCGTATCGGGGTTAAACATCGATCCTGGACTCGGCCGATTCCCACTGTGAGCGCGACCTCGAATTGAAGGGTTTTGCGATCCGAGCCAGTAGTCCTCCCCGCGATGACTACGGGGAGCCGCACACCGCCGCCGCGGACCGCGCGGCCGACCGGCTTCCGTCAACCGCGCCGCCGACCACCCCGTCGAACGCCTGCGTCATCGAAGACCATCTACCGCCGCAGGCGCCTGGTGGCCGTGGGGGCGTTGCTCGTGGTGGTGGCACTGGTCGTCCTGCTGGCCTCCAGCATGGCGTCCTCGGCGCCCTCGCCGGTTCGGGCTAACGAGTCTTCGCCCGCAGGCGATCACGGCAGGGGGTCGGGCAGCAAAGGCGGCGCGCGCCAGCAACCGACGATTTCGCCGCTCAAACGAATACCGCCCGGCCCACCGTCTGATGAGCGCCGGCTGTCGCTGCTACGCACGATCGGCGGTCATATCTCGCCCAAGTCAGTGGCCGCCTCGGACACCGGTCTGGTGTTCGCGCAGAACATGATGTACACGCACACCGTCACCGTCTACAACAGCAAGGGCTCGCTGGTCAAGACGATCCCGGATACGGTCGAGATGTCGAAGTTCGGCTTGTTCGGCCATCCCGGGATCACCCATGGCGCGCCGGTGGAGGCGGCGTTCACCCCAGACGCCGAGTACGCGTATGTCTCGAACTACTCGATGTACGGTACTGGTTTCGGGCCGGAGGGTGACGACGACTGCACGCCGGCGAGCGCTGCGGCCGCCGGTGACACGGACAGCTACGTCTACCGGATCAACGTTTCGACGCTTCAGATCGATCAGGTGATCAAGGTGGGCTTGGTGCCCAAGTTCCTTTCGGTCACCCCGAACGGGAAGTACCTGCTGGTCTCCAACTGGTGCTCGTACGACCTCAGCGTGGTCGACATCGCCAGCCACACGGAAGTCGCGCGGATCCCGATCGGTCCCTATCCGCGTGGATTGGCTGTGTCGGCCGACTCGAAGACCGCATACATCGCCGTGATGGGCGGCGACGACATCGTCAAGCTCAACTTGGCGACGCTCAAGCCGGAGGGCAGCTTCGTTGTCGGCGACAATCCGCGCCACCTGGCAATCTCCCCGGATGGTCGCTACCTGTATGCATCGCTCAATGGGCCGGGCGACGTTGTCAAGGTAGACCTCGCCGACGACAAGGTGATCGCGACGGCGCACACGGGCGACGAGGACCGGTCATTGGCAATCGCCGCCGACGGTCGCTCCCTGTACGTCGTCAACTACGACTCGGACACGGTCACCAAGCTGCGGGCGTCCAACCTGCAGGTGCTGCAGAACTTCAGCACCGGCGTGCATCCGATCGGCATCACTTACGACGCCACCACCGGCAATGTGTGGGTGGCCGTCTACAGCGGCCAGATCCTGGTGCTGGCTGATCGCAAACCCGGCTAGCCGGAACCCCGCCTGGCTCGCCCATCTGCTCGCGTTGCTGTCTCGGGCCCACCTGTACGTTGCACGGGTGGCCGGCTTCACGTTTGCGAGCCTCGATCCACGCGCCCGTCGACGTCGTTTTCGACGTGCTCACCGACCACGAAGGCAAAGCTGATGTGACCGCATTTCGCTCCTCGACACTCGACCGCATTGGCGACCCGCCGCCCAACCGAGTCGGCCCGATCCGCACACTGACCCTGATCGGCAGGCCCATAAGTCTGGTAGCACTCGTCCGGCCCGCGATCAACATGCTGCTCAGGGGCGTCATGAAGAAGGCCGAGATCCGCCTCCGAGTAGCCAGAGCCGGGCGTTGCTTCTGGCGGCGGACCGAACCCGCGAGCGCGGACAGGACGAGCTGGTACCCGCTGCTCGCGGCTGTGCGAGACAGAAGCGTGCCGCCACGAGCGAGATCATCGATGATGTGGATGCACGAGTCACCCTTGCGCGCGGCAGAGCGCGATCACGAACCGAACGGAGGACGAAGCCATGGACTGTCGCATCGAGTGGAGTACTAGCAAGGTGGAGCATGCCAAGCTTCGCGTGAGTCTCGAGCCGGCGCCTGATTTTGCGTTCATGATGGAGTTCGATCGGATCGTTGATCCGCTCACGCATCCCCGGCACGAAGAGTGGGGCGAAGTTCTCTTAGCCCACGGCGATGTCGTCGTCAGTGACGTGCGCCTCGAGTCTGCTCAACAGCTTCGTGGGTTCCTCGATGAAACAGTGCGAGAGGCTAATCGGCTCGCCGTTGATGCTCGTGCGCGCGAGCAACGGGAGGAGAAAGCCGAAGCGGCTCGCGAGTCAGAGCAGGAAGCTAGGCAGTCGGCCGCGGCGGAGGCCTCGGCCGAGCGCGACGCGCAACTGATGGATGCGTTTCATCGATCCGAGTGAATGGCGCGAATCGTCGCCAGCACAGCTACTGGCGCCTCAGCGGTCGACCATCACGCGCTCGCGGCCGGCAAAAATGCCTGCACAGCGCCGGCATTTCCGGATGCTGCAACGGAGAGCTTCGGCCGATGATGTGGCGTGAAACGTCTACGGCCGAGCCGCCAGAGCGGCCCTCATGAGCCGAGTTTCTCGGCGACTCCGTTACGGCGACGTCGCGAACGACCACGGTTGCGGTGCGAGGTTGGGTCGGCGCTGATGTGAGCCTAAGACACTCCGGCCTCCAGCCCGACTATCAGGTCAAGAAGGCCGTCAGCCTCCCAGGCGCGGTTACGCGCAGACTCCGTGAGACGTATGAGGATGGCAGCCGCTTCGAGTTGCTCGATCGCGTTTGAAACGGCGGGTTTGGTTCGCTGCGTCGCCGCAACTGCGACGGGCACGGTGATCATCGGGTGCGCCGGGAGGACGGCGATGAGGGTCCAGGCGGCTGCGTCACTGCGTGGGTTCGAGTTCTCGCGCAACTGTTCCCGCCATTGGTTCTGAAGCTCGCCGACGCGGGTCGCGTATAGGGCCGCGAGTGTCGCCGCCTCGGCGGTTGCGGACGCGAATAGCTCGATCCAGTCGGCGAGCCCATCCTCGCGAAAGAGGGTGAGCCCCTTCAGATACCGGTCCTTGTCGCGAGCGAGCACGACGCTGATCGGCGGAACGAACGCTGGTGTGAGACCGCGCCGGCGGAGGACCACTTGGACCAGGGCGCGGCCAGTCCTGCCGTTTCCATCCTCGAAAGGATGGATGGTCTCAAACTGGGCATGTGCCACCGCCGCTTGTACGAGGGGCGGGAGGGTGACCTCGTTCATAAACACGGAGAGGTCGTCGAGGAGCAAGTCGACTTCCTCGTGTGGTGGGGGCACGAATGTCGCACCACAAGGGTTGTAGTCGTTGCCGCCGATCCAATTCTGCGAGCTTCGGAAGCGCCCAGCGATCTGGGAGTTCGGTGCGTGTTCGAGGAGAACTCGATGGATGTTCAGGAAGTCCGCCGGTGCGAGGGCATCGACGTCCGCAGCACGCTCGATCGAGAGTTGCATGGCGTCGATGTTGGCCAGGATCTCAGCCGCGTCTGAGCCGACTCTTCGGCCGGTCTCCTGGTTCGCCTCGGCCCGGGCGAGCCTTCTAGCGTCCAGCTGCATTCCCTCGACCTTCGAGGATGCGATGGACTCCGTTCGGAGCAGCAGGCGAGCAAGAGGCGCCAGCTCTGGTCCGGCGGCACGGTTGAGCTCCGCAATCGCCTTCTCCGCGTCGGACACGACGCCAGCCACGCCTCCTGGAAGAGCGGCGTCCAGGTCTTTGACGGGGCTTGGGATGAACGCGTCGTACTCGCAGGCCCGGCGGTAACGGGGCGGTGCGTAGAGGGTGGAGTCTGCCTTCCAGATCCGATGGATGTAGTTTCCGCGCACCGCGATCCTTTCCTAACTTCAGGCCTTAGTAAAGGATAGCGTTGTTCCTTTCCTAAGGAGGGGCATAAGGAAAGGATCTGGCGGGCGTCAGCTACGAGTCCCGCTTTTCTTCGAAACCAGCAGACTCATGCTGGCCGCAACGGACCGACGAGGCTGCCGAGAATTCGTGGAAGCAGGTAGCTCGGACGGCTCACGGTGGGCTCTGCCGGTAGCCGGCTGTAGTGGTCTGTTCGAGGGTGCCTAGAGTCGCCCCCGTCGCTCGAGGAGCGGCACCTGGGGGGGCGTTATTGGGAGGCTCGCTTGGTGACTCGAAGGCGGGAGCGCTGACTGTGGTGCTTAGGGCACGAGCTTGAAGGTCACGCTTCTCGGCTTGCCGCCGGCTGGTG
>DATNKY010000762.1:0-2199 GCA_035603155.1 Solirubrobacteraceae bacterium | reverse complement strand
ATCGAGGCCGCCGACGCGATCGATGATCTCCGCGTCCGGGTGGTCAGCATGCCGTGCATGGACACCTTCACGAAGGCCGACGAGGCCTACCGCGAGCAGGTGCTTCCAGCCGCGTGCAAGGCGCGAGTTGCGGTCGAGGCGGCGAGCCCGTTCGGTTGGGACAAGTGGATCGGCCCCGACGGAGCCTTCCTCGGGATGGAGACGTTCGGCGCCTCTGGCCCGGCCAAGGACGTCTACGAGCACTTCGGGATCACCGCCGAGCGGGTCGTCTCGCTCGGGCGTGAGACCGTCGAGCGAGCCCGCTCGAGGTGAGCGCGAGGCGGTCAGGAACGCGATGAGCGCTACCCCGGCCGCAGACGTCAACCCCAACCTGCGCAGGCTGGCGGAGGCCGGCTCAAGTCCGTGGCTCGACCTCCTGCGCCGATCGCTGGTCACCGGCGGCGAGCTCGCGCGGATGGTCGCCGAGGACTCGGTTCGCGGGGTCACCGCCAACCCGTCGATCTTCGAGAAGGCGATCCTCGGCTCGCAGGACTACGATGCCGACCTGGCCGAGATGGCCCGTGAGGAGCTGTCCGCGCAGGAGATCTACGAGCGGCTCGCGGTAAAGGACGTACAGCTGGCGTGCGACGTGCTGCGCGGCGCGTGGGAGGCAGAGCACCACGACGACGGGTTCGCGTCCCTCGAGGTGGCGCCCGGGATCGCGCACGACAGCGCGCTCTCGCTCGACGCCGCCCGCGACTTCTGGCAGCGCGTCTCGCGGCCGAACCTGATGATCAAGATCCCCGGTACCGCGGAGGGGGTCGACGCGATCGAGCAGGCGACATACGAGGGCATCAACATCAACGTCACGCTGCTGTTTGGCGTCGAGCCGTACGAACGCGTGGCCGAGGCGTACCTCCGGGGCCTCGAGCGACGGCTCGCGGAGGGCAAGACGCTCGACGTCAGGTCGGTCGCTAGCTTCTTCGTCTCGCGCGTCGACACGCTGGTCGATAAGCAGCTCGAAGAAACGGGCCGCGACTATCTGCTGGGCAAGGCGGCGATCGCCAACGCACGGCTGGCCTACCGGAGCTTCGAGCGGATCTTCTCCGGCCCGCGCTGGGACGCCCTGCATCACGCGGGCGCCCACGTGCAGCGGCCCCTGTGGGCGTCGACCGGCGTCAAGAACCCTCGCTACCCGGACACGATGTACGTCGACGAGCTGGTCGGGCCACACACGGTGAGCACAATGCCGCTCCAGACGCTGATGGCGGTGGCCGATCATGGTCACGTTCGCGGTCCGACGGCGCAGCACGACCCCCACGCCGACCTGAGAGCGCTCGCCGACGCGGGGATCGACCTAGACCGGGTCACCGATCAGCTGCTGATCGACGGCCTGCTGCTGTTCGAGGGAGCGATGAAGCGGCTGCTTGGCGGGATCGAGGAGCGCCGTCAGGCCGTGATCACGGGACGCCCGCCGACGATCGAGGCGCGCCTGCCGGTCGGGCTGACCGGGCCGATCGGGCAACGCGTGCAGCGCGCGACATCCGCGAACGTCGCGCAGCGGGTGTGGCGCAAGGATCCGTCACTGTGGGGGGGTACGACCGACACCCCGGAGCTCGCTGACCGGCTCGGTTGGCTGACCGTATCGGAGACGATGCTCGAGCACGCGCCGGCGCTGAACGAATTCGTCGACGAGTGCCGCGAGGCGGGGTACACGGACGCGGTCCTGCTTGGGATGGGCGGGTCATCGCTCGGTCCCGAGGTGATCCGCCGCTCGTTCGGCGAGATCCCAGGTGCTCTGCGGCTCCAGGTGCTCGACTCGACTCACCCCGACGCGATCACGGCGATCCAGCGCTCGCTCGAGCTCGACAAGACGTTGTTCATCGTCTCGTCGAAGTCCGGCACGACGGTCGAGACGCTCTCGCACTATCGGCACTTCCGCTCGCTCGCCGGCCCCGACCAGTTCGTGGTTGTCACCGACCCCGGGAGCCCGCTCGAGGAGCTGGCCGCCCGCGACCGACTGCGGCGGACGTTTCGCAATCCGCCGGACATCGGCGGGCCGTACTCGGTGTTGTCGTACTTCGGCCTCGTGCCCGCGGCCATGATGGGCGTCAACGTCGAGGTCCTCTTGCACCGCTCCCAGGTCGGTGAGCAGAACTGCGCGCACTATGACTCGAGCGAGAACAACTCGGGTCTGTGGCTCGGCGCCGTGCTCGGCGA
>DATNKY010000484.1:0-7836 GCA_035603155.1 Solirubrobacteraceae bacterium | reverse complement strand
TGCGCAGGCGCGCAAACCAGCGCGGCGCTGGGATCCGTTTGCCGCTCGCGGTGCGCAGATTGCGCAGCGCGACGACGTAGGTGTGGCCGTCGAGGAAGTCCTTGCCGGGGTGGATCATCAGATCGCGGTCGGCGGCGTCAGTTGCGTTGGCGTCGAGCTCTGACCAGATCAGCTGCCGCTTGCCGGTCGCCTGATCGATCACGACGATCGGCTGGCGCTTGGCGAACGAGCGCGCCATGTTGGTCAGCGGCACCGCGCCGGTGCGGTTCATCGCGCGCTGGTTGTCGAGCCCCTGGACGTGGAGCACGATCGCGCTGCCCGGGCTGAAGCCGTCGTTGCGGTTGTACGGGCCGACGGTGATCCGCTGACCGGCGGTGTTGGCCGGCATCGCCTTGGCCGGCAGATTGACGCGCCGCCCGGTGACGCTGTGCTTGTCAGCGCGCGTGAAGCGGTTGTCCGGAAACGGGAACAGGCACGGCCTGCCCGAGTAAGGCTGGCAGTCGGCCGCCGGCTTGGCAGCCGCTGCCGCTGCCGCGCTCGCGCTGAAGCCGGCGATGGCGGCCGCCGTGGCCACCAACGCGGACAGCAACGCGATCGTGTGATTGAACTTGCACGCCATTCGTGGCGCTCCTCTCTGAGTCTTGTTGGACGACGCCAGTCACCGGCGTGCGTCTCTACGTCCGGCCTGGCATGGGCTCGCCACGGCTCGCGGCTGATCGTGGCGAACGGACATCGATAACACGCGTGAGCGGGGAAAGTCGCGCCGGTCACTATGTTGGAAGGATCGCCAAGGAGACTCCACATCGCGATGGGATCAGTCGCGGCCTGGTGCTGCTGCTCGCCGTCACCTGCGGCGCCGCGGTCGCAAATCTCTATTACGCGCAGCCGCTGCTGCACACGCTCGCGCGCGACTTCGGCGTCTCGAACGCGGCCGCCGGACTGCTCGTGACCGTCAGCCAGCTGGGGTACGTGGTCGGGCTCGCGCTGCTGGTCCCCGTCGGTGACCTGCGCGAGCGCCGCTCGCTGATCACGGTGACGCTCATGATGTGCGCGATCGGCCTCGGGATCGCCGCTGCCGCCCCCGGGTTCGTGGTCTTCGGCACCGCGCTCGCAGCCGTGGGTGTGACATCGACGGTCGCGCAGGTGATCGTGCCGATGGCCTCATCGCTTGCGGCCGACCACGAACGCGGCCGCGTCGTCGGCATGGTGATGAGCGGGCTGCTGATCGGGATCCTGGTGGCGCGCACCGTCAGCGGCCTGATCGCCGCGGCGTTCGGGTGGCGGACCGTGTTCGTGGTCGCCGCGGTGGCGATGGTCGTGCTCGCCGTCACCCTCCGCCGCGCCCTGCCCCGGGTGCCGCCCACGACCACGCTCCGATATGGAGGTCTGCTGCGTTCGATCGCCGAGCTCGTCCGCTCCGAGCGCGTGCTACGCCAGCGGATGATGCTCGGCGCGCTCAGCTTCGGCTGCTTCAGCGCCCTGTGGACGGCGCTCGCGTTCCTGCTGGCGGGCCCGCCGTACAACTACGGGAACGCCGTCATCGGCCTGTTCGGACTGGTCGGCGTGGTCGGAGCGCTGACAGCGACAATCGCCGGCCGGCTGACTGACCGTGGCTGGGGATCGCAGACGACGACCGCTGGGATCATCACGCTGCTGGTCAGCTGGGGCGCACTCGCGGCCGGTAAGAGCTCGGTGATCGCGTTGATCGTCGGGATCGCGCTGCTCGACCTCGGCGCGCAGGGCCTCCACATCTCCAATCAGAGCGCGATCTATGCGCTCAGGCCCGATGCGCGCAGCCGGCTGACGACCGCTTACATGGTCAGTTGCTTCCTCGGCGCCTCGCTGTTCTCGGCGCTCGCCGCGACCTTGTTCGACAGTGACGGCTGGGCCGGTGTCTGCGTGCTCGGCGCGATCGCGGCGGCGCTCGCGCTCGCGATCTGGGCGCTGACCTCGATCGCCGACCGCTCGCGCGCGCGAAGCGCCGGGCGCCTCGAACCCGCCGGCGATCGCTCCAGCTAAGGCTCGGCGGCGGTTTCAGCGGCCGTATGATCCGCAACGTGCGAGCCGCGAGCGCTTCGTGACGGTCGCCGAGACGGCCGAGCCCCGTGCCCGGCGAGGCGTGCTGATCCCCTTCACCGGGTTGATGCTCGTGCTGCTGATGGCCGCGCTCGACCAGACGATCGTCTCGACCGCGCTGCCGACGATCGTCGGCGACCTCGGCGGGCTGAACCACATCTCGTGGGTGGTGACGGCCTACCTGCTCGCCCAGACGGCCGTCACCCCGGTCTACGGCAAGCTCGGCGACCTCTACGGCCGCAAGATCATGCTGCAGATCGCGCTCGTGATCTTCCTCGCGGGCTCGGCGCTGTGCGGCGCTTCGCAGAGCCTCACCGAGCTGATCGTCTTCCGCGCGGTCCAGGGTCTGGGCGGCGGCGGCCTGATCGTGGGGACGATGGCCGCGGTCGGCGACATCGTCACACCACGCGAGCGGGGTCGCTACCAGGGGCTGTTCGGGGCCGCGTTCGGGCTCGCGAGCGTGATCGGGCCGCTGCTCGGGGGCTTCTTCACCACGAACCTCTCGTGGCGGTGGATCTTCTACGTCAACCTCCCGATCGGCGTGATCGCGTTGGGCGTGCTCGCCGCGACGCTCCCCTCGCGCACCGAGCAGGTCCACCACAAGATCGACTACCTCGGCGCGGGGCTGCTCGCGGCGGCGTTGAGCGCGGTCGTTCTGCTGTGCACGCTCGGCGGGACCACCTACGCCTGGGGCTCGAAGCAGATCATCGCACTGGGGATCCTGGCGATCGTGCTGCTGGCCGCGTTCATCGCCACCGAGCGGCGCGCGGCCGAGCCGGTGCTGCCGCCGCGCCTGTTCTCAAACCGCGTCTTCAACGTCACGAGCGGCATCGGCCTGATCGTCGGCTTTGCGCTGTTCGGCTCGGTCACCTACCTGCCGCTGTTCCTGCAGGTCGTCAACGGCGCCAGCCCGACCGGCTCGGGCCTGCAGCTGCTGCCGTTGATCGGCGGCCTGCTGATCACGTCGATCGCCTCGGGCCAGATCATCAGCGCCACCGGACGTTACAAACCGTTTCCGATCTTCGGGACCGCCGTGATGGTCATCGGGCTGTCGCTGCTTTCGACGATGGACGCCCACACCAGCACGCTGCAGGCATCGGCGTTCATGTTCGTGCTCGGGCTCGGCCTCGGATCGGTGATGCAGGTGCTCGTGCTCGCGGTCCAGAACTCGGTCGACTATCAGGACCTCGGCGTCGCGACCTCGGGCGCGACCCTGTTTCGATCGATCGGCGGCTCGGTCGGCACGGCGATTCTCGGCTCGATCTTCTCCAACCGGCTGAGCTCGGAGCTCGCGTCCTCGCTGCCGGCGTCCGCGAAGGGCTCGGTCGGCGGCGGCAGCAACCTGAGCCTCAACCCCGCCGCGCTCGACAAGCTTCCGGGGCCGGTCCACACGATCTACATCACCGCGTTCACCAACGCGCTGAGCACCGTGTTCGTGGTCGCGGCGGCGATCGCGGCCGCGGCATTCGTGCTCAGCTGGATTCTGCCCCAGAAGACGCTGCGCGAGACCGTCGTCGCCGGCAACGGGATCGGAGAGAGCTTCGCGATTCCCAAGGACACCGCTTCACTCGCCGAGGCCTCGCGAGCGCTGTCGCAGCTTCTAGGCCGCGACGATCGACGCAGGCTGGTGGAGCGGCTTGCCGAGCGCGCCGGCGTCGACTTGTCGGCCGCGGCCTGCTGGCTGATCGTCCGCCTGCGCGAGAACCCGGCAGCCGACATCCCGGCCTTATGCACGGCCTTTGATATCCCGGTCGAGGTCGGCGAGCAGGCGCTGCACGAGCTGGTCGGGGCGGGTTACGTCAATGTCGCCGAGATCTCGGCCGGCGCGCCCGAGTACCTCGTGACTCCCGCCGGCGAGGACGTCGTGCAGCGGCTCGTCGCCGAGCGCAAGGCGAGTCTCGCGCGGCGCTGCGATGGGTGGTCACCCGAGCACAACCCCGATCTCAACGAGTTGCTTATGGACCTGGCGCGCGAGCTCGCGCGCGAGCCGAGCCACGACATGTCCGCGCCGGCGGTCGCCCCCGCCCCGGGGTGAGCAAGCCGGTGTCGGGCGACTCTAGGGCTGACCCGCGCCGACCTACAGCTGCCGTTTGACCGGCGCGGCCCCGCGCGCGCGGCGCAGGTCATCCTCGATCGCCGCGGCGGTGCTCCGCGCCAGCGGCAGGAACTCGCGCCGCATCGCCGCCATCGTCGAGCGACTGGCGTGGACCGAGACGTTGAGCGCCGCGACGACCGACCCGGCGGCGTCATGAATCGGAACCGCGAGCGAGCGCAGGCCCTCCTCGAGCTCCTGATCGACGGCCGCGTAGCCCTGCTTCGCGACCCGAACCAGCTCTTCGCGCAGGCGCGCGGTGTCGGTGATCGTGTGGTTCGACAGCGCCAGCAGGTGCATCCGCGCGAGCCGGCGCTCGAGCTCATCGTCCGGCAGGCCCGCGAGCAGCACGCGGCCCATCGAGGTCGCGTACGCGGGCAGCCTGGTGCCGACCGACAGCGTGATGCTCATGATCCGCCGGGTCGGGACCCGGACCACATAGACGATCTCGGTGTCGTCGAGGACGGAGATCGAGGAGGACTCGTTGACCCGGGCGACGAGCTCCTCCATGTGGGGCTCGGCGACCTCGGTCAGCGTCAGCCCCGACAGGTATGCGTACCCGAGCTCGAGCACCCGCGGGCTGAGCGCGAAGCGGCCGTCCGCGACGGTGACGTATCCGAGCTCGACGAGCGTAAGCAGGAAGCGGCGCGCGGCCGCGCGGGTCAACCCGGCGAGGCGCGCCACCTCGCTCAGCGACAGCTCGCGGTGCTCGGCGTCGAACGCGCGGATCACCGCGAGCCCACGCTCGAGCGACTGCACGAAGTTTGCGTTGCGCGCTGGTTGCCCGCTCACCGATGACCCATACGTAGGCCCGTCGTCGGTTGACGAAGCGCCCGTGGGCCTCTCTCCTCCCTTCGAGACGGGCACAGTACCTGAGCCCGTGCACACGTGTGCCCGGTCGACTCGGCCGGTCGGCTCAGGAGCGCATGATAATCCGCGAACCTTGGGCTCTGCCGCTGCTGAAGAAGCTGATCGACCAGCGCAGGATCACGACCAGGCGGTTCTGGTATCCGATCAGGTAAAAAATGTGCACCACCAGCCAGATGACCCACGCCGGTAGACCGCTGAGGCGGACGAAGCCGATCTCGGCGACCGCGCTGCCACGCCCGACCGTCGCAAGGTTTCCCTTGTCGAAGTAACGAAACGGCTCCGTCGGCCTGCCGTCGAGCTGGTGGCGGATCAGCCGCGCGGCATACGCGCCCTGCTGGATCGCCACCGGGGCGAGTCCGGGGAGCGACTGCATGCCGCCGTTCGCGGACCGGACGTTGACCATGTCGCCCAGCGCGATCACCTCCGGGTGCCCGGGGAGCGTCAGGTCGGGCTCGACCGTCAGCCGGCCGTCGCGGTCGACGTCGATGTGCGCGAGCTCGCCGAGCTTGGTCGCCAGACCGGAAGCGCGCACCCCGGCGGCCCAGATCACGGTCCTGGCCTGGAGCCGCTCGCTGCTGCCGTCGGGGGACTGCAAGGTGACCCCGTCGCGATCGATGTCGACGACCGTCGTGCGCACCTTCACGGTGACGCCGATCTTCTCCAGCTCCTTGGTCGCCTTCGCGGACAGCGACTCGGGAAACGCGGTCAGAATCCGGTCCGCCGTCTCGACCAGCACGATCCGGGCCTCGTCCGCGTAGATGCGCTTGAAGTAGCGCTTGAGCATGTCCCGCGTGAGCTCGCCGATCTGACCGGCGATCTCGACCCCCGTAGGACCGCCGCCGACGACGACGAACGTCGTCTCCGCATCGCGGTCCGCGCGCTCGCTCGCGAGCTCGGCGCGCTCGAGCGCGCTCAGGATCCGCGAGCGCACCTCGAGCGCGCTTTCGAGTGACTTGACCTCGCCCGCCACCTCGCGCCACTCGTCGTGGCCGAAGTACGAGTAGCTCGATCCGGCGGCGACCACGAGCGTGTCGTACTCGAGCTCCTTCGGCGTCTCGTGACGCCGGTCGCTCTCGAGCAGCACCTTGCGCGCCTCGAGATCGAAGCCTGTCACTTCGGCCAGCGCAACGCGTACGTTCGCATCCGATCCGAACAGCGAGCGCAACGGGTAGGTGACGTCGCCGGGCGACAGCGCGCCCGTCGCGACCTGATACGTCAGCGGCTGGAACAGGTGGAAGTTGCGGCAGTCGACGAGCGTCACGGTGACCGGCGAGTGACGCAGATGCTTGACGACCTGGATACCGCCGAAGCCACCGCCGACCACCACGACCCGGTGGCTTTCTGGGTGATCCGTGAGCGCGTTCATTGCACAACCGTAGTTGCCCGCGTTCGATCGCGCCATAACGGGGATGGGAAGATGAGGCGATGGCTCCGCCGGATCGCCGTCGGTCGAGGACCGTGCCGTGCTCGTGAGCCGGCGCGGCGGCCGCTTGGCGCTCGTTACCCAGCGCGACCACGCGGCGCTCGCGGGATGGTTCGCCGAGCACTGGGGTAACGAGCAGTTCGTCGTTCCGGCGCCGAGAGAGGCGCTCGTCATCGCCGCCACCCACCACGACGACGGATGGCTCGAGCTCGATGGTCGGCCAATGTACAACGCCGCCCGGCAGCGCCCGGCCCACTTCATCGAGCTGCCGCTCACCGAGACGGTCGGCCCTTACGGCCGCGGCGTCGAGTCTGTCTACGCCCGCGACGCGCATGCGGGAGCGCTGGTGTCGATGCACTTCAGCGGCTTCTACACGGGTCGCTGGGGGCTCGGCGGCGGTGACGGCGCGCCGTCGAGAAACGAGCTCGCAAGGGAGGTCGTCGCGGTGCAGGAGGCGCGCTGGATGCCGGCGCTGCGCGAGGCGTGGGGCTACCGCGGCCGGCGCAGCGAGTTCGACGCGGGCACGTGGCACGCCTACGAGGTGCTGCAGGCGGTCGACCTCCTGTCGCTCGCGCACGGGCTGGCCGATCTCGAGCGCGCCGCGCCGGCGATCGAGCCGATCGACGTGACCTCGACGCTCGCGCGCACCGAGCAGACCGCGGGCCCGCGGTTCGTGACCGGGGTCCCGGTGCGCGCCGGCGGCCCGTACGTCGCGATCACCCTCACCGTGACCGAGCCGGGACGCGTCCAGCTCGACCCCTACCCGCTGCGCGAGCGCGAGCTCGAATTCGTGCTGCCGGTCCGCGAGATCGACGATCGCGTCTACGGCGACGCCGACGATGCGGCGCGGGCGTTTCACTCTGCGCCGGTCCGCGAGATGCGCGTTGCGGTCACGCACCCGCACTGAACGCCCGGCTCGCGCCAGTGGGTCGACTCTTCGGGAGCCAGGGCCGCTCGACTGCCATCCAATTTATGGATCGGGACACTAGATGCGACGCCCGGCCCCGGCGAGCAGCGAAGCAACGCCGCCGATCACGACCACGAGCGCGAGCGACACCGCGAGCGCGACGTGCAGGCCGCCGACCAGCCCCGATGCGATCAGCGAGCCGAACAGCGCCACCCCGATCGCCGATCCGGTCTGACGCAGCGTGTTGAGGGTTCCGGCGGCCACGCCCGAGCGGGTGCGGTCGACGCTGCCCATCAGCTCGGAGGTGATCACGGGGATGATCGACCCGGCGGCGGCACCAAGCGCGCTCAGCTGGATGACCATCGCCCCGTACTCGGTGGACGCACCGACGCCCAACAGCGCGGCGGAGGCGGCCGCCAGGACGACGATGGCCACCGCGATCGTCCGGCGCGGACCAAAGCGCTGGTC
>DATNKY010000720.1:0-5703 GCA_035603155.1 Solirubrobacteraceae bacterium | reverse complement strand
TTTCGGCACATGCGACCGAGAGTAGCCGCCAAGCGCTCGTCGGTGAGCACGGCGCGCCGCGCACCAGCACCAGACGGAACGAGGCTCACCGGACAGAACGAGGGGCGCCGCTGACGGCGCCCCTCGCAGTTACGACTATCTCCGCCCTGAGCACGATTCATGCCGGAGGGACTACTCCCGGCGCCCAAGAAACGGCGGTGTCGCGGGTTGGACTCCGCTAAGCGGGGTCAGCCTCCGACCTAGCGGCCGGACACCTCCAGGGTCCCGCAAAAACTGTCAGACAAGTTCGGACCACCTCCTTTCTCTGGTGAAGAAAAGAATATCGAACTGTCCTGACAATGCTCAAGGACGGCAGGCGGCCACCCGGCCGTCGCAGCCGAGCGCTCGGCTTGAGCGCAAACCTCTGATGAGGCGCCGACGACGCGACTGCTGCGAGGCCGGGAGCCGCCTGCCGCCCTCGCGTCGCGGAGTCCCGATATTGAGGAGGAAAGCCGGAGCCCGAAGCGTGATCCAAGTTCGTTCGGGCCCGATGGCGGGCGGGCGTCGCGACCTCCGCCAGCGCAGGTCGCGTCGTTTGCGCCCAGTGGACGCTACGCGCCCTCAATCAGCACTCCCTGCGCAGGCGGAGGTTCGCGATCGCCCGAACCGACAGCGAAGTGCGCCGACCGCTACTCGGAAGACTCGGAGTCGGGCTCGGCCGGCGGGACGTCCTCAATGACCGGAGCTGCCGTAGCCGCCTCGGACTCGACAACGAGCGCCACTGCCGAGACCTGGTCGTCGTCGCGGATGTTCATCACCCGCACCCCTTGGGAGGCGCGACCGTACCTGTTGATCCCGCGTACCGACGTCCGCTGCACCATCCCGTTCTGCGAGATGAACACGAGCTCCTGGTGCTCGCGGACGACCAGCGCGCCGGCGAGCGCGCCCTTGTTCTCGGTCAGCTGGATCGTCCTGACGCCCATCGTGCCGCGGCCCTTGACCGGGTAGTCCGGGATCGGGGTCCGCTTGCCGTAGCCGTTCTCGGTCACGACCAGCAGTTCCTGGTCATCGCGCGCCACGTCCATCGCGAGCACGGCGTTGCCCGGCTGGGAGACGTTCATCCCCCGTACGCCGCTCGTGTCACGTCCCATCGAGCGGACCTGCTCTTCGTTGAAGCGAGCCGCCTGGCCCGAGCGCGAGACCATGATGATGTCGTCGCGGCCGCTGGTGCGCCGGACGGCGATCAGCTCATCGTCGTCGCGGATGTTGATCGCGATGATCCCGTCGGCCTTGATCGGCGTGTTGTAGGCGCCGAACTCCGTCTTCTTGACGATCCCCTTGCGGGTCGCGAACACGAGGTACTTGCCCTCGGTGAAATCCCGGGTCGAGAGCACGGACTGCACCCGCTCGCCCTCTCGCAGCGGCAGCAGGTTGACGAGCGCCCGCCCCTTGGCAGTACGCGATGCCTCTGGCAGCTCGTAGACCTTGAGCCTGTAGACCTTGCCGCGGTTGGTGAAGAACAGCAGGTAGTCGTGCGTCGAGGACACGAATAGATGCTCGATGTAGTCATCGTCCTTCATGTCCATGCCGGTCACGCCGACGCCGCCGCGGCGCTGCTGACGGTAGGTCGAGAGCGGCAGCGACTTGATGTAGCCCGAATGCGTGATCGAGATCACCATCTGCTGGTCGGCGATCAGGTCCTCGATGTCGATCTCGCCCTCGGCGTGCGCGATCTCCGTGCGCCGCTCGTCCCCGTAGGCATTGGCGATCTCCGTGAGCTCGTCCTTGACCAGTGAATAGATCCGAGCCTCGTCCCCGAGGATTTCGCGCAGCTCCTTGATCCGCTCGAGCAGGTCTGTGTGCTCCTGCCTGATCTTGTCCGCCTCGAGCGCGGTCAGCCGGCTCAGCGTCAGTTGCAGGATCGCCTGCGCCTGGATCAGTGTCAGCTCGAACTGGTCGACGAGCCCGTTGCGGGCCGTCTCCGGATCGCGCGAGCCACGGATCAGCGCGATCACGGCATCGAGGTTGCCGAGCGCGATCAGCAGTCCCTCGAGCACGTGCGCGCGCTCCTCTGCGCGGCGCAGCTCGTACTTGGTCCGGCGGATCACAACCTCGCGCTGGTGATCGACGTAGTGGCGGATCAGCTCGCGGAGCGACAGCGTCTTGGGCACGTTGTCGACCAGCGCCACCATGTTCACGCCGAACGTGGTCTGCATCGGCGTGTGCTTGTAAAGCTTGTTGAGCACGACCTTCGGGATCACTCCGCGCTTGAGCTCGATCACCAGGCGCATGCCCTTGTCACTCGAGTGATCCTCGATATCGGAGATCTCGGAGAGCTTCTTGTCGTGGACGAGATCGGCGATCTTCTCGATCAGGTTCCCCTGGCCGCCCTTCTTGACCATGTAGGGCAGTTCGGTGACGATGATCGCTTCCTTGCCCTGCCCGATCGGCTCGATGTGCGCGCGTGCCTGCACCCGGACCCGGCCGCGCCCGGTCTCGTAGGCGTCACGGATCCCGGCGCTGCCGAGGATGATCCCGCCGGTCGGAAAGTCAGGCCCCTTGATGTGCCGCATCAGTCCCTCGACGCCGATCTCAGGGTTGTCGATGTAGGCGATCACCGCCGCGATCGTCTCGCGAAGGTTGTGCGGCGGGATGTTCGTCGCCATCCCGACCGCGATCCCCGAGGCGCCGTTGACGAGCAGGTTCGGGTAGCGCGACGGGAGCACCAACGGCTCCTGCTTGCGCCCGTCGTAGTTGGGAACGAAGTCGACCGTGTCCTGATCGAGGTCGCGCAGCATCTCGGTCGAGATCCGAGCGAGGCGCGCCTCGGTGTACCGCATCGCGGCCGCGGGGTCGTCATCGATCGAACCGAAGTTGCCCTGCCCGTCGGCGAGCAGGTAGCGCATCGAGAAGTCCTGCGCGAGCCGCACCAGCGTGTCGTAGATCGCGGAGTCGCCGTGCGGGTGGTAGTCGCCCATCACGGTCCCGACGATCGCCGAGGACTTCGAACGCGCCCGGGTGGGCTGCAGGCCGTTCTCGTTCATCGCGAACAGCACGCGACGGTGAACGGGCTTCAGTCCATCGCGGACGTCGGGCAGCGCCCGGCCGACGATGACGGACATCGCGTAGTCGAGATACGCAGAGCGCATCTCCTCCTCGAGGCCGCGCGGCTCGATGTTGCCGCCGCCGATGGTGTCGATTGCAGACACGCCCGCCTCCTATATGTCCAGGTTGGCCACGAGCCGGGCGTTCTCCTCGATGAACGCGCGCCGCGGCTCGACCGCGTCACCCATCAGCATCGAGAAGATCCGGTCGGCCTGAGCGGCGTCCTCGACCGTCACGCGGACGAGCGTCCGGCGCGAGGGATCCATGGTCGTATCGCGCAACTGCGAGGCGTTCATTTCGCCGAGCCCCTTGAACCGGTTGACGTTGACCCCCTGGCGGGCGAGGTTCAGAACCTCCTCGCGCAGTCCGCCGAACGTCAACGCCTCCGCGTGCCGGTCGCCGAGCGAGATCGTGAACGGCGGCGTACCCGCGGTCGCGACGAGCATCTCGTGCAGGCGGATGAGCTGCTGGTATTCGTGGTCGGCGAGCAGCGAGCGCTGGAGCTTGTGCGTCCGTGCCAGCCCGGACTTGCGTTCCACCGCCCGGACGACGATCTCGGTCGTGTCCTGCGAGAGCACCTCGGTGGTGAACGGCCGGCCGTTGGTCTCGGCCCTGGTGAGCAGCTTCAGCAGCGCGTCGGCGTCTTGCACCTTCTCATCGAGCAGGCCCGACTCGGCCATGAAGTTGACGGCCTCGTGGCCGTAGCTGCTCCGCAGTGCCGCGGCCCAGCCGTCGTACTGCGTGAGGAGCTTGCCGAATCGCTGCCAGCGCGCCTCGGTGAGCGCGAACTCGTTGTTGTAACGGTCGAGGATCTTGAACCGGTCCAGCTTGCCGTCGAGCAGGATCTCCTCGAGCTCGGACTCCTTCTCGATGTAGCGCTCGGTCCTACCGGTCTTGACCCGGTACAGCGGCGGCTTGGCGATGTACACGTAGCCCGCCTCGATCAGCGGCGCCATCTCGCGGAACAGGAGCGTCAACACGAGCGTGCGGATATGCGCGCCGTCTACGTCGGCGTCGGTCATCACGATCACCTTGTGGTAACGGACGTTGTCGAGGTTGAACTCGTCTCTGACGCCCGTGCCGATGGCGGTGATCAGAGCCTGGATCTCCTGATTCTGGAGAACCTTGTCGATCCGACTCTTCTCGACGTTGAGGATCTTGCCGCGCAGTGGGAGCACCGCCTGCACCGAGCGGTCGCGTCCCTGCTTCGCCGAGCCGCCGGCGGAGTCGCCCTCCACGACGAAGATCTCGCAAAGTGACGGATCCTTGACGGAGCAGTCGGCGAGCTTGCCGGGCAGGCGCGAGTTCTCGAGCGCCGACTTGCGGCGGGTCAGGTCACGTGCCTTGCGGGCCGCCGCGCGAGCCTGCGCGGCCTGGACCGCCTTCGTGATCACGGCCTTGGCCTCGCGCGGGTTCTCCTCGAAGAACTCGGCCAGCCGCGCGTTGACGATCGAGTGAACGAACCCCTGCATTCCGGGGTTGCCGAGCTTGGTCTTGGTCTGACCCTCGAACTGAGGGTCGGCGAGCTTCGCCGAGATCACGGCGGTCAACCCCTCGCGCACGTCCTCGCCGCTGAGGTTCTCGTCCTTCTCCTTGAGGAAGCCCTTGTCGCGCGCGTACTTGTTCAGCGCACCTGTCAGCGCGGAACGGAACCCACTCATGTGAGAGCCGCCCTCGATCGTGTTGATGTTGTTGGCGAACGAGAACACCGACTCCTGATAGGAGGCGTTCCACTGCATCGCGACCTCGACGGCACCTTCGTCGCCCTCGCCGCTGAACGAGATGACCTTCTTGTGGATCGGATCCTTCGCCCCGTTGAGGAACTTGACGAAGTCGACGATCCCGCCCTCGTAGCGGAACTCGGCCCGGTGACCCTCGCCGCGTTCGTCGACGAACACGATCTGAAGGCCTCGGGTCAGGAAAGCCGTCTCGCGCATCCGCTCCTCGAGGGTTGAGAAATCGAAGTCGAGGGACTCGAACACGTCAGCGTCGGGCCGGAAGGTAATCGTCGTGCCCGTCTCCTTCGTCGGCTCGCCGCGCTGCAGATCTCCCATCGGCTTGCCGCGCTCGTAGTCCTGAGTCCAGACGTATCCGTCCCGCCGGACCTCCACGTGCAGAGTCTCAGAGAGCGCATTGACGACCGATACGCCGACTCCGTGCAGTCCGCCCGAGACCTTGTAGCCGCCGCCGTCGCCGAACTTCCCCCCGGCGTGCAGAACGGTCAGCACGACCTCGACCGCTGGTCGCTGCTCCTTGGCCATCACAGCGACCGGAATCCCGCGTCCGTTGTCGCGCACGGTCACCGAGTTGTCGGGGTGAATGGCGATGTCGACCTCTGTGCAGTGGCCAGCCAACGCTTCGTCGACGGAGTTGTCGACGACCTCGTAGATCAGATGGTGCAGCCCCCGCGCTCCGGTCGAGCCGATATACATGCCTGGACGTCTACGGACCGCCTCGAGTCCCTCGAGCACGGTGATGTCCTGTGCGTCGTAACTGGATTGCTGCTGGGCGCCTGCGGCGCCGTCGTCGTTCGTCAACGATCCTCCGATGACGTTGGAACGCCCCGGTCCCGCGCCTGGCGTGGCGCGCCGGGGCGTCGAAGAATTGATGTACATAAGG
>DATNKY010000038.1:0-3372 GCA_035603155.1 Solirubrobacteraceae bacterium | reverse complement strand
CGCTCGGCAAGGGAATCGCCGCCGCGTCGATCGGCCGGCTGCTGGTATCCCGGGGGCTCGACGTCCAGCTCCAGAAGTTCGACCCGTACATCAACGTCGACCCGGGCACGATGTCGCCCTACCAGCACGGCGAGGTATTCGTGACCGAGGACGGGGCCGAGACTGACCTCGATCTCGGGCACTACGAGCGCTTCACGGATGCCAACACGAGCCGGGCGTCGAACGTCACCGCCGGCGGCATCTACAACACCGTGATCCGCCGCGAGCGCCGCGGCGATTACCTGGGCGCGACCGTCCAGGTGGTCCCGCACATCACCGACGAGATAAAGCAGCGCATCAAGCTGATGGCCGAGGCGACCGACGTCGACTTCGTGATCACCGAGATCGGCGGCACCGTCGGCGACATTGAGTCGCTGCCGTTCCTCGAGGCGATTCGCCAGTTCCCCGTCGACGTCGGCCGTCGGCGGTGCATGTTCATCCACCTGACGCTGGTGCCGTACATCGGGCACGCGGGCGAGCTGAAGACCAAGCCGACTCAGCATTCGGTCAACGAGCTGCGCAGGATCGGGATCGCGCCCGACATGGTCGTGTGCCGCTCAGAGGCCGAGCTGTCGACCGACATCCGGCGCAAGATCGCGCTGTTCGCGAGCCTGCCGGTGGAGGCCGTGATCTCGGGCTACGACGTCGATGACATCTACAAGGTTCCGCTCGCGTTCAACTCCCAGGGCGTCGACGAGTACATCCTGCGCGAGCACTTCGGGCTCGAGGCCGGGGAGCCCGACCTGAGCGCCTGGGCGGACATCACCCGCCGGGCGGCCGAGGTCGACCGGACGGTTCGGGTCGCGCTGGTCGGCAAGTACGTCCAGCTCGAGGACGCTTATTTATCAGTAGCCGAGGCGCTTCGCCACGCCGGCGTGCACCACGGCTGCAAGGTCGAGATCGACTGGGTCGACTCCGAGTCGGTCAGCGAGGCCGCCGTCGTGCGCCGTCTGCACGAGGCCGACGGCATCCTGATCCCGGGAGGGTTCGGCGGTCGTGGCTGGGAGGGCAAGATCCAGGCCGCGCGGATCGCGCGCGAGAACCGGATCCCGTATCTCGGTATCTGCCTCGGGATGCACGTTGCGGTCAGCGAGTTCGCGCGCCACGTCGCCGGGATGGATGGCGCCAACTCGACCGAGATGGATCTCGAGACGCCGTTCCCGGTGATCGACCTGCTCCCCGAGCAGAAGGAGATCGCCGACATGGGCGGCACGATGCGGCTCGGCGCCGACCCGGTCAAGCTCCACGACGGGACCCGGATCCGTGAGCTCTACGACGAGCCCGTCGTCTACGAGCGCCATCGCCACCGCTACGAGGTCAACAACCACCTGCGACGCCGGCTCGAGACGGCCGGCTTGGTGTGCTCGGGCACCTCGCCCGATGAACGGCTCGTCGAGGCGATCGAACTCGCCCCTGATGCCCATCCTTTCTACGTCGCCTCCCAGTATCACCCGGAATTCAAGTCACGGCCCGAGCGCCCGGCGCCGCTGTTCAGGGAGTTCGTCGGAGCGGCGCTGCAGCGGTCCGATTCGGCGAGCGCCGAGCCCGCCGGGCTGACCGAGAACGGCGACCAGCGGGACATCAGCGTCTCGCGCGGCGCCGGGTAACTGCGCCCACATCGCGAGGCGCGGTGAGGCGGTCCAGCGAGACGGAGCGTGCGCGGCTGCACGACACGTTCGCGGAGCTGTGCGCGATCCCGAGCCCGTCCCGGTCAGAGCGGGCGTGTGCAGACCGGGTCAGCTCGGAGCTGCGGTCGCTCGGCCTCGAGGTCAGCGAGGATCCTCGCTCGCCGCTGACCGGATCGGATGCCGGCAACCTGCTCGCCCGTGTACCGGGCCGTTCGTCGCACAGCATCCTGATCTGCGCCCATCTCGACACGGTGCCGGCGGTCGCGCCGATTGAGCCGGTCCTCGTCGACGGCTATTGGTGCAACGCCAACGAGGCGATCCTCGGCGCCGACAACAAGTCGGCGGTGGCGGTCGCGATCGAGCTTGCCCGCAGGCTGACCTCGGCTCCCGAGCCGCCGCCGATCGGCCTGGAGTTGCTGTTCACGGTCTGCGAGGAGGTCTCCCTGCGTGGCTCGCGGGAGTTCGACGTCAGCCGGCTGCAGAGCGCGTTCGGGTACGTGTTCGACCACGCGACCCCGATCGGAGAGATCGTCCTGGCGTCGCCGACCCACTACCGGATCGTCGCCGAGTTCCGGGGCCGTGCCGCGCACGCCGGCGTCCGACCCGAGGCCGGTGCGAGCGCGATCGCCGGCGCGGCCGCGGCGATCGCGGCGATGCGGCTCGGGCGGCTCGACGCGGAGACGACCGCAAACGTCGGACTGATCGAGGGTGGCACGGCGATCAACGTCGTGCCCGAGCGATGCCGGGTCGAGGCCGAGGTCCGCAGCCTCGATGACGCGCTCGCGGCGGCGGTCGCGACCGAGACCGTCGACCACCTGCACGACGGCGCCAACGCGGCCGAGTGCGACGTCGACGTCAACGTCGAGCAGATGTTCCGCGGCTACCGGATCAAGCCGTCGGCCAGGCAGGTGGTGGTCGCGGAGCGCGCGCTGCGCCGCAGCGGCTACGAGCCCAGGGCGATCGACTCCGGCGGCGCTTCGGACGCGAACTCCTTTGCGCTCGGAGGGTTTGCATGCACGAACCTCGCGGACGGGACCGAGCGCAACCACGAGCCCGGCGAACGGATCAGCGCGCAGGCGCTCGAGGACCTGCTCGAGATCGCGATCGCGCTGGTGCAAGAGTCAGCGGTCGAGCTGGGGGCGGTCGGCGCGTGAGCAACGGTTGGCTACATGAGCACGGGGGTGCGGGAGCGTGAGTGAGTTTCGTCTGATCGAGGCGCGGACCAGTTGGCAGGGGACGATCTTCACGGCCGGCGTCGAGCGCTTTCGCCACGCTGACGGCGAGGAGGTCACGCGCGAGAAGGTGTGGCACCCCGGCGCGGTCGGGATCCTGCCCGTCGACGAGCAGTACGTGTGGCTGACGCGCCAGCCGCGCGAGGCCGCGGGGTTGGCGAACTCGCTCGAGATCCCGGCCGGCAAGCGCGACGTCGAGGGCGAGGCGCCGCTGGACACCGCCAAGCGCGAGCTCGCCGAGGAGATCGGCAAGCGCGCGGTCTCCTGGGAGGAGATCAAGGTCTTCTACACGAGCCCCGGCTTCAGTGACGAGCGCGTCTGGTGGTACCTGGCGCGCGATCTTCACGAGCAGCCCGGCGCCGAGCCCGATCCGGGCGAGCGCATCGAAGTCGTCCCATGGCCGCTGGACCAGCTCGACGCGGCGATCGCCGAGTGCGAGGACTCCAAGTCGCTGATCGCGATGTTGTGGCTCC
>DATNKY010000718.1:0-2554 GCA_035603155.1 Solirubrobacteraceae bacterium | reverse complement strand
GCGGGCCGAGAAGCCGTCGACCTGCATCTCGCCAGTCACGAGCTCGCGCGTGGTGGGCTGGCCCACTCGCGCCCGATGGATCAGGATCCGCCCGCGATCGGCGACGAGCATCGCGAGCTCGTCATTCCCGATCCAGCAGATGGCCGCCGGGCTGCCCGGGAAGACGAGCACCGGTCGATCGGTCTGCGGCGCGACGAGCTGCGCGGCAGCCGAGCCGGCGTCAGCATCAACGACGTACGCATGAGTGTCGGCGTCCCATTTATCGGTGTCGCGGCCCGCGAATGCGACGGTGCCGCCGTCGGGCGAGTACAGCGGGGAGTTGAACGATCCGGACCCGTCGGTCAAGCGTCGCGGCCGGCCACCCGCGGCCGGGACCACCCACACATCAGCCCGCAGGTGCCGGTCGTCGCGCCGCCGAGATCGATCTGACGAGAACGCGATCGTCGTGCCGTCGGGCGAGAATGACGGGTCCGCGTGGTCGAACTCGCCGCGAGTGAGCTGGCGAACCGACCCATCTGGCACGTCGATCACAAACAGATGGCGCCGCCCGTCGAGCCAGCCGACCCCATCAAGGCGCGAGGCCAGCCGGCGCACCCGTCGCGGCGCGTTGCGCTCCTGTGCGCTGGACTTGTCGTGATCGGTGAGTCCGACCTGGCAGACGGCGACGATCCGTTTCGAGTCTGGCGCCCAGGCGAACTGCAGGACCGGCCCCGGCAACTCCCCAAGTCTCCGAGGCGCCCCGCCGTCGAGCGGCGCGAGACGGAGATGGGCGTGAGCGGGCTTGTCGTCGGCCCCCGAGATGTACGCCAGCCAGCAGCCATCGGCTGACCAGCGCGCCGACCTGTCCGCGGGCCCCTCGCTGAACCGTCGCGGCGGCGCCGATCCGTCCGCGGGGACGACCCAGATCGACGACCGCATCCGATCGCGCTCCGCGTCGACCTCGGCGAGGGCAAACGCGACCCGCCGCCCATCCTGGGACAGATCCGGATCGGCGGGCGTCCGAAGCGCAAGCGCGTCCTCTGGTTGGAAGCGTCGTTTGCTCATGACGAGCCACCGGCGTCGTGTGCAGCTTCACTTTGCAGACCGCCGGTTCTCGGCAGCCTATCCGACGCGGGGTGCTAGCCCAGCGTGATTTCGCGCGCCGGGGAGCGGTCTGGCTCGCGCGCCGGCCTGCGCACTCTGGCGGGCCGATGGTCGGCCAGGCGGTCGGGGCCGCGGAGTCGGATCCGCGCCGGCACCGCATCATCGAGCGGAATCCCGCCCCGGGGTTTGTCGCTTGGGCCCGGCGGAGGCTGCGTACCGCCACCGCCCTCGTCGTCATTGCCGTCCGAGTTGGGCGGGCCGGGGCGCGAGGCGCGCACGTAGAGCACCACCGGGGGCACGATCACGAGCAACACCATCACGACGCCCAGCAAACCCGGCCAATAGTGGTCGTTGCTCGTCCCCGGGTTGGCGAAGAGGGTCGCGCCCAAAACCAGCTTCGAACCGTGCCGCACCATCGTCTTAAGAGGGTAACGGGGCCGCTCCGTCGGCCGCGCCGGCGACCCGATCAGCCGACGGGGTTGCGCAGTACGCCGATCCCCGCGATCGCGATCTCGACCGCCTGGCCGGGAACGAGCGTGAAGTCGTCCGGCGGTACCAGGCCGGTCCCGGTCAGCAGCACGCTGCCCGCCGGCAGTGGGTTGTCACGGACCAGGAACTCGATCAGCTCCGGGATCGTGCGCCGCATCCGCCCGGTCGACGTCCGGCCGGAGAACAGAAGCTCGCGATCCGCGCCGAGGATCCTCAGCTCGATCTCGAACGGAGCGGTCCAGTCGGAGGGGACGAGCAGTGCTGGGCCGAGCGCGCACGCGCCGGCGTAGATCTTGGCCTGCGGCAGGTAGAGCGGGTTGGCTCCCTCGATATCGCGCGCGGAGACGTCATTGCCGATCGTCACCGCGAGAGGTTCGCCGCCGTCGCCGAGAACGACTGCTAGCTCGGGCTCGGGGACGCTCCAGACCGCGTCGGTCCGGACGGCGATCGGCTCGCCTTGCCCGACCGTCCGGCGCCCAGCCGCGTCCTTGAAGAACAGCTCCGGCCGCGGAGCGTCATAGACCCGGTCGTAGAAGACGGCCGCGTCGCTCTCGAGCACCCGGGCGTCGCGGCTGCGCTCGTACGTCACGCCGGCCGCCCAGGTCTCGGGGGCGCTCACCGGAGCAAGCAGCGTCCATGGCTCGGCCGGCACCAACGTCTCGGGATCGTCGACGGCGACCCGCTGGATGACGGTCCCCGGATCGGCCCCGGTCAGGACCGCGAGCACGTCGTCGGTCTCGAGGATCGCGAGCGCGTCATCCGCCACGACTCCGGCGCGCACGCGCCCGTCCACATGGCGGACGCGGACGAACCGCCGTCCGACGATCTGCTCGCTCACCATCGCTTGACCCTCACCATCGCGTAAGCCTTGCACGCGCGAGGCGGACGCGCTCGCGCCGAGCGCGCTGGCGGCGGGTCGCTCACCGACGACGGCTCGTGACGACCTGGGCGGACACGGCGCGCAGCGTATCGACCTCGGCGA
>DATNKY010000740.1:0-2863 GCA_035603155.1 Solirubrobacteraceae bacterium | reverse complement strand
CGACCGCCTCGAGGAACAGAGGCACGATCGAGGCGGCGAGCAACAGCGGTCGCAGCAGCCGAAGACGGGTGACCTTGCGCGCGGGGCCGAGGTCGGCCTCGAGTACCGCGAACAGGACGAGTCCGTTGATGATCAGGGCGTTGGTGAGCATTGGTTCTCGCTTTCGACGGGGTTCCGGATTGCGCCATCGATGCTGCTCCCCAAAGGGCCGTCTGTCATCGCCGCACAGGTTGGTTGACGGGCTGATCCTGGGTTGATCCAGGGTGCCTTCTGCACCCGGCTCTCATCCCCGCCTCAACCTCGCCGTCGACCCGGAATCAACCCGCAAATCGGGCCGTGGGGCGATGCGCACACCGAATCGTCGCCATACCGTCAGGAGCGTCGAACGAACTCGCAAAGGAGCCCTGGAAATGTCGTTTCTGACAGTGCTGACAGTGGTTGGAATCGTTGTGTTTGTGATCGGTCAACAGCTGGTCGGGGGCGCACTGAGCGGCAAGCGGGTGGTCGTGCTGCCGGCGGTCCTGACAGTGATCGGGATCATCGACATCAGCGGCAACAAGACGCATCCGGGTGCGGTCGATATCGTGCTCCTGGTCGTGAGCGCGGCAATCGCCATCGCGATCGGCGCGGCCATCGGAGCGATCACGCGCCTCGAGCGCCGTGACGGGCACCTGTGGGCACAGCTGCCCAAGCGGGGGCTATGGCTGTGGGCCGGGTTGCTCGCCAGCCGGCTGGTCGTCACCGGCGTCGCCCACGCGAGCGGCGCGCACGTGGCCGCAGGGACGACCGCGATCCTGCTGATGCTCGGGCTGAACCGTGCCGCCCAAGCGCTGGTGGTGGTGCCCCGTGCGATCAGAGCCGGAATCCCGTTCGCGCCCGAGAAGGACGGCTCCGTGTTCGGCGCGGACTGGTTTCCTCATTCGAACGGCCGCGAGGGTTGAGCAAGGGTGTTGCGCTGGTTCAAGCGGGCCGATCACGGCGACACCCTGACGGTCCTGGTGGCGTGGCAGTGGTGGCTGCGCTGGGCCGTGTTCGTGATCGTCGCCGCGGTCGTGCTCAGCTCCCGCGGGAGCGAGGCTGCGGGCATCGTCGAGCTGGTGATCGCCGGGGCGGCGATGATCGGCTGGTGGGCGAGCGATCGCCTGCCGGCGCCGTGGGCGGGTCGATCGCTGTTTGCCTGTCTGCTGGTGATCACCGCCGTCGGCGGCTTTGCCGCGCCCTCCCACGACGACACGAGCGTGCTGGCGCTGGCGATCGTTGGGATGCTGGCGGCCGGCGCCGATCTCCCACTCGCGGAGGTGCTGGCCGTGTTTCTCGTCGGGGTGCTCGCGGTCGAGATCGGCGCCGTCAGCTACGGCGACACGGATCTGGGAACCGTGCTTGGCTATCCGGCGCTGTTCGCGGGGCTCGTACTGGGCGGACGCTACCGGCGCGCCTACCGAACCCAGACCGAGCAGGCCGAGGCGCTGCTCGCCGAGACTCGGCGGGCCCAGTTCGAGGCTCAGCGGGCCGCTGCGCTCGATGAGCGCTCCCGGATCGCCCGCGAGATCCACGACGTGCTCGCCCACTCGCTCGGCGCGCTTGGGATCCAGCTGCAGGCCGCCGAGGTGATGTTGTCCGAGCGCCACGACATCGACCGCGCGCTGCGCTCGCTCGCGAGCGCACGGCGGCTCGTCGACGAGGGGCTGACCGAGACCCGGCGTGCGGTGCGGGCGTTGCGCACCGACGCACCGCCGCTACCGGACGCGCTCGCGGCGCTGGTCGACGACCGCCCCTGCGCGCTGACGGTCATCGGCGAGCCGTACGTGGTCGCTCCGGCCGCCGGTCTGGCGCTGCTGCGCGTCGCCCAGGAGGCAGTGACCAACGCCGCCAAGCACGCCGACGGCAGGCCGCCCACGATCGCGCTCGATTACAGCGAGCACGGCGTCGAGCTGCGGGTCGAGAACGAGCTCTCGGACGCCGTCCCGTCCGAACATCCAGGCACCGCCGGCGGATACGGCCTTGCCGGAATGCACGAGCGGCTACGGTTGATCGATGGCGAGCTTCAGGCGGGGCCGGTGGGCGACCGCTGGGTCGTGCGAGCCCGGGTGACGCGGTGAGCACCATCGAACCGGCCGGCTCGGAACGTCTGCGGATCGTCATCGCAGACGACCAGACCGTCGTGCGCGAGGGGCTGCAGATGGTGCTCGACGTGATCCCCGACCTGGAGGTTGTCGCCGCCGTCGGCGACGGCGAACAGGCGCTCGCCGCCGTCGCCGAGCACCGACCCGACGCAATCCTGCTCGACCTGCACATGCCCGTCCTCGATGGCGTCGGCGCGACCGAGCGGCTGGCTCGCGAGCATCCCGAAGTGGCGATCGTCGTCCTGACCACGTACGCCGACGACGACACGATCATCGCGGCCCTGAGGGCCGGAGCTCGCGGCTATCTGACCAAGAACGCCGATCGCCGCGAGATCTCCCAGGCGCTCCACAGCGCTGCAGCCGGTCACACGATCCTCCCGCCCGACGTCACGGCGATGCTGCTCGCCGGAGCCGCCCACCCCGAGCAATCGAAGCCGGCGATCCCGCTCGAGCTGCCCGACGACCTGACGCCGCGCGAGGCGGAGGTGCTGAAGCTGCTCGCCGCCGGCCTATCCAACGGAGAGATCGCCAACGAGCTGATCATCAGCGAGCACACCGTCAAGACCCATATCAACCACGTGTTCTCGAAGACCGGCTCTCGGGACCGGGCCCAGGCGATCCGCTACGCCCACGAGCACCAGCTCAACTAGCCAGAGCCGATGGTCGACGCCGGTGAGGGGGCGTTACAGGTAGCGTCCCGGGTATGGCCGACGAGGACACGAAGGACGAGAAGGCCGCGG
>DATNKY010000670.1:0-7829 GCA_035603155.1 Solirubrobacteraceae bacterium | reverse complement strand
CCGCCACCGACATGATCGGACCCGCCCCAGTCGACGAACTCGTAGCTCGGCGCGGCGGAGAGCAGCACCTCGCCGGCATTGGGGCAGCGCAGCGCCGACCAGATCCGGCTCAGCGCGTCGGGGTACTCGGTGCTGAGGAAGCGGTCATCCTGGATCTCGGCGCGCAGCACCGAGAGGTCGCCGTCGACGCTCCAGCGCTCGCCGCGGCGATCCTGCAGCGAACCGCCGGCGGTGAAGCGCAGCTCCCCGCGGTGTCCGCGTACGACCGCCTCGGGTTGGTCTGAGTCGCGGTCGGCCAGCGACATGACCAGGTCGACCCCGTCGACCTCGCAGGCGGTGGCGATCGCGCGCTCGCTGATCTGGTCGACGCGGTCGGGGTCGAGCGCGTAGATCATGGCCGAGCGCTGGGCGGGGCTGAGGGCGATCTCGGCGCCGATCGACCGCCTGACGAGCGTGTCGGCGTGATCCTGATCCAGCGCGTAGATCATCGCCGAGCGCTGCGCCGGGCTGAGCGCGATCTCGGCCCCGATCGAACGCGCCGGGCTCGGGGTCGCGACATCGAAGTCATCGAACGCGAGGTCGAGCCGGATCCGCTCCTCCACCGGCGCCTGGGAATGGTCTGAGAGCACGATCACGGCGTGCGTGTCGAGAAACTCCTCCGGCCCACCCGCGGCGTGCATCAGACGCTCGATCTGGCGGTCGGCGGCGGCGATCGACGTGACCTGCGCGTGCGGGCCGTTGCGGTGCGAGTAGGCGTCGTTGTCGGGGAGCGAGAACAGCAGGAAATCGAACAGGTCATGCTCGGCCAGGTATGCGCCGACGCACCCCGTGTGCTGGTCACGCGCCCCCGGCAGCTCGAGCTGTCCGCGGCAGCCGGTCCGGCGCGACGCGTACAGATCGGCGTAGAACAGCTCCTGCGGGCCGTAGATCGTGCGCCTGAACAGCGTCGAGGTGACGATTCGCGCGAGCGCCGACTCGTTGGCGACCTCGTGGCGATGGCGCCCGCGGTAGATCAGGTACGTGGTGCCGGCGGTGCGCACGTCGATGTCGTCGAGTGACTCGAAGACGGTGTCGATCTCCCTCGACAAGTGTTCGTCGTTCATCCGATAGACGGTGTCGGTCAACGAGCGCACTACGCCGAACTGCCGCGAAGCCGAGAAGCTCGAGCCGTACTCGACGTAGCGCTCCTCCTCGCGGTGGTACCAGTTCATGCTCGGGATCAGGTGCTCGTCGGGCCCGACGCCGGTCGTGATCGTCGCCGCGCAGACCGGTGTCACGGACGGAAACGCGGCCACGCAGTCGCCGACGTACACGCCGCGCTCCTGGATCATCGCCATCGCCGGCGCGCGACCGGCGGCGATCGCGCGGTCGAGCATCGAGGGCTTGAGCGCATCGACAACGACCATCACGAGCTTCTTGGGCTGATCGCTCATGCCCGCCTCAGCATGCTTTTCGTCAGCGCAGGATCCGCAGACCGGCGTACTTCTGCTCGCTGCGTCCCCGACCGGCTACAAGCAGCCAGAGCAGGAACCCGAGGACGATCACGCCGACCGGCGGCAACAGCACCGACAGCACGGCCGCGAACAGCGCCGCGGCCTCCGCGATCAGCGACAGCGCGCCAATCGCCTCGCGGTCGAGCCGCGAGCGAACCCGGGCCAACAGCGGCCGGGTGGCGAGAATTCCGATCCCGGCGCAGAGCACGCCGCCGATCAGCCCCGGCCAGATCACATAGCCGCCGCGGGCCAGGCAGCCCGCGAACAGCAGCGCGCCGAGCGCGATCGAGATCCCGGCGATCACCAGCGCGAGCACCCCCTGCTCGAGCCGCTCGCTGCCCAGGCGCCGCTCGATCAGCGCCAGCGCGAACGCCCCGACGACCATCCCGAGCAGGAAAGGAGTGCTCTGCAAAAAGGAGAAACTGCTGTGGGAGAAGTCGATCTGAACGTCGGAGGCGCCGAGCGCACCGACCGCGAGGGCGGGCAGAAACGGCCGGATCCCAACCGCAGCAGCCACGCCTATGCCCTGGAAGATGTCGAAGACGAGATGCACCGTGCTGTACCGTGACGAAGCGTGACGATAGACGAGTCGGCAGCGTGAGCCCCGAAGGGGGCGGCGCCGGCCTGGGAGGGTGGGCCTGAATGGACGGCAGCGCCAGGCGCCCGCGGTCGACGGCACGAGACATCGAGCGCTACGCGGGCCTGTTCGCGGAGCGCACGAAGGTCATGCGTTCCTCGGCGATGCGCGATCTGATGGCACTGACCGAGCGCGACGACGTCATCTCGCTCGCCGGCGGCATGCCCGACACGAGCACCTTCCCGCCTGACTCATACGCGGCTCTGATGCGCACGGTCGCGGGGGAATCATGCGCCCGCGCGCTCCAGTACGGGCCAACCGAGGGGCTTGCACTGGTCAAGGAGTGCATCGCGAGCGTGATGCGGGCGGAGGGCATGGTGATCGACCAGGACGACGTGCTCGTCACGACCGGCGGCCAGCAGGTGATCGACCTCGTCTGCAAGACGCTGCTGGACCCGGGCGACGTCGTCATCGCCGAGGCGCCCACATACCCCGGCGCGATCCCGACCTTCAGCGCCTACCAGGCCGATGTCGTGCAGATAACGATGGACCGCGACGGGATGCGGGTCGACGAGCTCGAGGCCACGCTCGACGCGCTCGAGCGCGACGGCCGACGGCCGAAGTTCATCTACACGGTTCCCAACTTCCACAACCCGGCGGGGGTGACCCTGTCGCTGGCGCGCCGTCGCGAGCTGGTTCGGATCGCGGGCGAGCGAGAGCTGCTCGTGTTGGAGGACAACCCGTACGGGCTGCTGCGCTACGAGGGCGAGCCGCTGCCGACGCTGTACTCGCTCGACGACGAGTTCGTGATCTACACGAGCACCTTCTCGAAGATCCTGTCACCCGGCGTGCGGCTCGGGTGGGCCGTGGCGCCGGCGCCGATCCTGGCCAAGATGCAGATCGGCAAGCAGGCGTCTGACCTGTGCTCCTCGTCGATCTCGCAGTACTTCGTGCGTGCCTACTTCGAGGCCGGACCGTGGGACGACTACGTCCGCTCGCTGCTCGAGATCTACCGCCGCCGGCGCGACGTGATGCTCGACGCACTCGCCGAGCACTTTCCGCGCGAGGCCGACTGGACCCATCCGCAGGGCGGTCTGTTCATCTGGGCGCGGATGCCCGACTACATCGACACCACCGACCTGCTCGCGCGCGCCCTGCAGGAGCAGGTCGCATTCGTCCCGGGGCGCGCGGCGTACGTCGACGGGCGCGGCGGATCGGCGATGCGGCTGAACTTCTCCGGCATCGGCGAGGATGGGATCCGCGAGGGGATCAGGCGGATCGGCGAGGTCGTCCGCCAGCAGGTGGCGATGTACGGCACGCTGACCGGCGCGCGGGCGCCTTCGCTCCCCGACGAGGAGGCGCAGCGGGGCGGGGCCGATGTCCGGTCCAGACCGCAGCCACGTGAGCCCGATCGCCACGACCGGGTCGTCCAGGAAGAGCTCGCGAAGGTCCTGCGGCTGCCGGCCAAGCGGACCCGCGCCGGGTAGTGGGTCGACTTTCCGGGAGCCCCACTAGGGCCTTCGTTCACGCGTGAGCCGCGTCGCGGTCCTCAAGGGCGGACGATCGCTCGAGCGCCAGGTCTCGCTGCGCTCCGGTGCACGCGTCCAGGACGCGCTCCAGCGCCTGGGCCACGAGGTCCGCCCCATTGACGTCGGCCCCAGCCTCGTCGACGAGCTGAGCGGCGATCGGCCCGAGGTCGCGTTCGTCGCCCTGCACGGCCGCGACGGCGAGGACGGCACCGTTCAGGAACTGCTCGAGATCCTCGGGATCCCGTATACGGGGTCGGGCGTCTCGGCCTGCATCCGCGCGGCTGACAAGGTCCTGGCCAAGCACGCGATGCGCGATGGCGGCGTCCCGACCCCCGATTTCTATGCCTTCAACGAGACGGCGTTCGAGGCGCTCGGAGCCGCCCGGGCGCTGCCCGAGATCGAGGAGCGCCTGACGTTCCCGATCGTCGTCAAGCCTGCCCGTCAGGGCTCCGCGCTCGGAATCAAGTTCGCCCGCACGCCGGCGGATGTCCCGGGGGCGCTCGTCGCGGCCTTCTCGTATGACCGCAAGGTGCTGCTCGAGCGATACGTCCACGGCCGAGAGCTCGCGGTCTCGATCCTCGACGGCGGCGGCGAGCCGGTCGCGCTGCCGATCGTCGAAGCGGTGCCAGAGGAGGAGAGCTTCTACGACTTCGAGTCGCGCTACGAGATCGGACGTACGCGGTTCGTCTGCCCCGCCGAGCTCTCCGTAGAGGTGGCCGCCCGCGCGAGCCAGATCGCGCTCGACACGTACGCGCTGCTCGGCTGCGCCGGCTTCGCACGCGTCGACCTGATGCTCTCCCACGACGGCGACGAGCTGTACGTGCTCGAGCTCAACCCGATCCCAGGGTTGACGGAGACGAGTCTGTTGCCGCAGGCGGCCGAAGCGGCGGGGATCTCGTTCGACGAGTTCGTGCAGCGCGTGCTTGCCGCCGTGCGGCCTGTGTGAGGCGCGTGAGGGCAGGGTTGCTCTCGCACTCGAGCGCTCATCCTGGGTCTGCCACGTTTAGCTAGCCGCGAACGACGCGACTAGTGCGAGCGCAACCTGCCCTCACACCCTTTACGTCGCCCGCCCGCCACGCGCGCCGGACTTTCGCGCCGCCGAGCTTTGTTTTCCCAGGTTGGGCGCGAGCGTGTATCGCCGCCGGCGAGCTCCGAGGCGTGCATTCCGTGGAAAATCCGTCGCGCGCCGTTGGATTTTCCACGGTTGTCCCGCTGGGCCCGCGTTTTGTGGAAAATCCGACGAGCCGCCGCGGATTTTCCACGTTTTGCTTGGCCCTCTACGCTTCTCAGTCCGGGTGCGCACCCCCGGCGCCCTTCGCCAGACGCCTGTGCCCCACCCGGCGTCCTTCGGCCAACGCCTGCGCCCCACCCGGCGTCGCCCGAGAACGTGGTGGCCCCGCGGATTCGCCCCGACGGGCCACACGGCGGCCGGGTGGTCGCGGTCTCCGCCCGCGCCGGTCGCGTCGCCGGGGCCCGCCCAAACGCTCCGCGCCCACAAATGAGCATTCCCGGCGCGCGCGGAGATCCGCGACCAACCCAGGCCGCAACCCCAAAACACCTACTCGTCTGAGGCGAAGTCCTCGGGTGTCACACGGTCGAGGAAGTCCTTGAACTTCTCGACGACCTCTTCGGTGTCCTCGACCTCGTGCTCGAACTCGATCGCGGACTCTGTGATCACCTCGTCGGCGGCGAAGATCGGCGCCCCGGACCGGACCGCCAGCGCGAGCGCGTCACTCGGGCGCGAGTCGATCTCGAGCTCGCGGCCGTTGGCGCGCAGGCTGATCGACGCGTAGAAGGTGTTCTCGCGCAACTCGGTGACCGCGACGCGCGTGCACTCGACTTCGAGCTCGCCGAGCATCTCGGACAGCAGATCGTGCGTCATCGGGCGTGGCGTCGAGGCTCCCTGGAGCTTCATCAGGATCGCTGCCGCCTCCGGATGGCCGATCCAGATCGGCAGGAACTTGTTGCTCTCGACTGTCTTCAGCAGCACGATCGGCTGCTTGCCGACCATGTCGAAGCTCACGCCGTAGATGACCATTTCCTGCACGCGTTCGCTCCTCTCAGGGGTGGGGCAAGTATAGGGGCCCCGTGACGGCCGTCTGACCGGCCCGGCGCCCGGCGGTGGCGCCGGGTTTGCCGTCGTGGCCGCGTTTGGGCGATGCTGTGCGGGCAACCATCACCTTGGAGGACGAACGTGAGCACTTCAGAGCAGGCAGGTCTCGTCACCGATATGGCCGGGCTGCCCGACCACGTCGGCAGGCATCTCGGTTACACGGAATGGCGCGAGATGGAGCAGCAGCGGGTCAACAACTTCGCGGACGTGACCGACGATCACCAGTTCATTCACGTCGACGTCGAGCGCGCCAAGGCGTCGCCGTTCGGCGGGACAATCGCGCACGGCTACCTGACGCTGTCGCTCGCGGCGCCGATCGCGATGCAGTTGCTCGATGTGACCGACGTCAAGGTGGGCGTCAACTACGGCCTCGACAAGGTGCGCTTCCCGGCACCGCTGCCGGTCGGCGCCCAATGGCGCGGCGGCACGGAGATCGTCTCGGTCGACGAGGTCGCCGGCGGCCTACAGGTCAAGCTGCGCACGACCGTCGAGGTCAAGGGCTCGGAGAAGCCGGCGATGGTCGCCGACTGTCTCGTCCGCATGTACGGCTGAGCGATGGCTACGAGCTCGATCGATCTCGACCGAATCGTCGCGATCGACGTCCACACGCATGCCGAACGCAACGAGGGGGAGGACCCGGACCCGGTCACGAGTGACCTGCTGCAGGCAGCGGCACGGTACTTCGGGGGCAGCCCGCCGCAGCCGAGCGCGAACGACGTCGCCGACTACTACCGCGCGCGCGACATGCTCGCGGTCGTGTTCACCGTCGACGATGAGGCAGGGATGGGGCGTCGGCGGATCGGCAATGACCAGGTCCTGGAGGCCGCTCGTGCCAACCCCGACGTGCTGATCCCATTCGGCAGTGTGGATCCACACAAGGGCAAGCTCGCGGTCCGCGAGGCGCGCGACCTGGTGCAGGCCGGCGTCCGCGGGTTCAAGTTTCACCCGAACACGCAGGCGTTCTGGCCCAACGACCGCGCCCACTACCCGCTGTTCGAGGTGATCGCCGAGGCCGGGCTGATTGCGCTATTTCACTCCGGCACGACCGGCATCGGCGCCGGCATGCCCGGGGGCGGGGGCGTGCGGCTCAAGTACTCGAACCCGATGGCGGTCGACGACGTCGCGGCCGACTTCCCCGAACTCGACATCATCCTCGCCCACCCGTCGTTCCCATGGCAGGACGAAGCACTGGCGATCGCCGTTCACAAGCCGAATGTCTACATCGACCTGAGCGGCTGGTCGCCGAAGTACTTTCCCGAGATCCTCGTCCAGTACACGAACACGCGGCTGCGCCACAAGATGCTGTTCGGATCGGACTTCCCGCTGATCACGCCCGACCGCTGGCTGGAGGATTTCGAGAAGCTGCCGATCCGCGACGAGGTGCGGCCGCTGGTGCTCAAGGAGAACGCCGCGCGCCTGCTCGGTCTGAACGGCGACGGTTAAATTGAGAGCGCCCCGGAACCGGCGGGATATGAGGCCGGATCTGCGGGGCGCGCTCGAGGGAGGAGAGGTACTGCACGAACATGATGGCGGATCGCGAGTAGAAGTCAAAGACGAGTATTCGAGTTCATTCATAATCATGGCTTATGGATCTGCGCCAGCTGCGATACCTCGTCGCGCTCGCTGAGGAGGGGAGCTTCACCCGTGCAGCGGCGAGCGAGCACATCGCCCAGCCCGCCGTCTCCCAACAGATCCGGCGGCTCGAGGATGAGCTTGGGCTGGCACTCGTCGAGCGCACCACGCGACGGGTCCGGCTGACCGACGCCGGCGAGCTGCTCGTCGTACGCGCGCGGCGGATCATGGCCGAGCTCGACTCTGCGGAGATCGAGCTGCAGGCGCTGCGCGGGATGCAGGGCGGCCACGTGACAATCGGCGCGATGCACACAATGGGGCCGGTGGACCTGACGCTCGCGCTGGCGCTGTTCAGCGAACGCCACCCCCAAGTGCAATTCACGGTCCGCGAGCAATCCAGTGAGGAGATGGCCGAGATGCTGCGCGTCGACGAGCTCGATCTCGCGTTTCTGTCGGTGACCGAGCGCGTCGAGAGCCACGGTCTCGGCCTCTATCAGCTGGTATCCGAGGAGCTGGTCGTGTTGCTGCCCCGCGAACACCGGCTC
>DATNKY010000368.1:0-7461 GCA_035603155.1 Solirubrobacteraceae bacterium | reverse complement strand
GACCGCGTCGAGGATCCGTTGGCGCTGGTCGGCCTGCACGTGATCGCGCGACAGGCCGTGACGCCCACGCGGCAGCTGATGCGCGGCGCGCACCCGCCGACTGACTCCCGGTCCACGAGGCCCCATTACAACCCATCAAAGAGTAACGCCTCGCATCGCGCCCGCGGCGCAGTACGCGAGAACCCAACACGCTCGAGGATCGTTCGAACCGCGCAGCACCCCTACGCACGGGCCACCCGCGGCCGGACAGCGGACAACCGCGGAGAAGATACGGCCGCCCGGCCGCCCGACCGCCTGCTCCGGCACGGATACACCCCCCAACATCAGCCACCATCCCCCACCCACGGTCAACACCCACGACACGCCGCGGCTACTCAGATCACCGGATCGCTACCTCCCGGTCGGCGAGCTCCCGCACGGCGCGTCGCGCAACAGCAGCCAAGCGCACGCGGCCCCGACTTCCGCTACGTCGCCGGGGGAGCCGCGAGGTCGTGGCTGCTGGACGTGCCGGCAGAGCCCCGAAAGCGGCACTCGATGCGCCCATGACCTCTGTTGGGTTTGTTGAGTCTCGGGCGTCGCCACCCCTCGCGTCTCTACGCTGACGGAATGACCAAGGAGCCGCGGTCTCAACATCCGGGTCCCGACGAGAGCGCAGCAGAGATCTCGGGCTTGCACATCCATACGGTGTCGGACGCCGCTGCGACGCCGGCGCCCACGCAGATCACGGCACCTCCGCGATGGCTGATGGAGCCGGCCTTGGCCGTTCTAAGGGATCTGCAGGCTCCGCGCCCGATCGCGGGTCTTCAGATCGTGGCCAGTCCGATCGCAGACCTCAACGGGCTGACGCTGGGCGTGCTCGAGCCACCGCTGAACGGTGACATCGTTGAGCTCCCCGACGATCTTGACCCGGCCAAGCCCACCAGCTACGGCGGAGGCAACTGGGTGCCGCGTTCGCTGACCGGACCCGAGCTGCTGGTGTTGATCGCCGACCTCCTGCAGGAGGGCTTGGCCCACAGTGGGGTCGCGTGGGGACAATCACGACCGCCGTGCCCCAACCACCCACACCCCGCCCGACCCGCGATCCACGACCGCGAGGCGTGGTGGATCTGCCCACATGACAACACTCCGCTGTACCCGATCGGCCACGGCAAGGTCCAAGGGGCGTTGCCAACCGTGGCTCCGCCCAGCGCGGGCGACAGCTGACTGCCGCTTGGTCGCCTTTCCGATTACGAGATCGGCGCTGCTGCTTCGGCCGGCCGCCGACCCAGAGCGGGAGCTAGACCTCGGCGTATTGGCACCCGTGACGTGCCCGCTGATTCGTGGGAGCAGCACTGACGCCGACCGCCCCCTTATGAGCATCTGCTTGCTCGCCTGCGGTTAGCACCGAGCCGGCGCGGAGTGGCGCTTGGTCGCCAAAGGACTCGCTGGCACTCGCCGATGCGGTCGACGAAAGCAACCGCGCTGTCAATCTGCGCTCGAACGCACGCAGTAGCCATTGAGGTGCTTCCCTTTCTCTAATACACGGCATCGGAACCTTCGCCACTCTCACCCAGCTCGCGACCTCACGCTGATGGGGCGATTGCAGGCGTCCAGGTGTGGGATCCGCGATCACGAGCCTCTAGCGGACAGGACGCAACGAGGACCGTGACGGTGTGGCGCAATCTGAACCGTAGAGACTCGGCGACCACGGTCGTGAAACGAACCGCTTGGCTCTTCGGGGTGCGGCGCGACTGCGCACTCGTTACCGGATCACGAGCAAGCCGATAAACCCGTGCCTGGAGGCGGTGCCGCCTTTCGGGGTGAATACCACCCACACTCGGACGCGTACCGGCAGCCGGTGGTGGGCCACCAGATCCAGACCGCGGGCGTTGGGCTTGATCGTGATGTGGGCCGCGCCCGCCGTGCCGACCTTGACCTGCGCGCGAGCGAAGGCGAAGCGTCCGATGGCGGGCTGCTGCGACGCGGTGGCGGTCGATGCTCTAGTGGTGTGCGGCACCTCGAGGTGCTGGGACGCCGTGATGAGCACGGCGATCTGGCCCTGCCGCCGGACCCTGATCCCAAAGCGCACCACGCCGGAGCAGCTGATCCTCAGGTCGCTGATCCGGAACCGGTTCTTGCCGGTGCCGCCGGTGCCGGATATGCCCTCGTGCTGCGCGTCTGAGGCGCACGTGCCGTTGTTGGGGGCGCCGCTGTTGCCGTTACCGCTGTTCCCGTTTCCGCTGCCGTTGCCGCTGTTGCCACCATTGCCGTTGATGGGCGGCGCCGCCGCGACGGCGTAGGTGTGGGTTACGCTGACGCTCGCCCCGTCACGGCTGGTCGCCGTCACCGTGAAGGTGTGGGTCCCGGCGGTGGTCGTGTCGAGCGGTGCCCCGTTGGCGACCGAGCCGACGCAGGTGGAGAGCCCAGGTCCTGCGGGGTCGTCCTGGCAGCTGAAGGCGGCGAGGACGTGCTGAGCCTGTGTGAACGTCGCGCCGACAGCCGGCGTCGTCAGCGTCGCGGAGGGCAGGCCGGCGACAGTCACGCTGTCGTGGCAGCTGTTGTTGGACTCGCTGACCTCGGTGACCACACCACCGGGATCGATGGCGCACGAGCCGCCCTGCCGCGGGCTGGTGAACGTGCCCGCTGCGGTGGGGGTCGCCGTGACCACGACCTCGAACGCGGCCCCGGGCGGCAGGGTGACGCTCCCACCTGAGGCGGTGCAACTCAGGTCGCCCAAGCTTAGGCTGCAGGCGACCGAGCCGCTGCCGCCAAGTCCAGTCGCGCCGCTCACTGCCGGTGAGCCGTAGGCGATCGAGTCGGTCGGGAGGTTGTCGGTCAGGATGGAGTCGCCGCTCGCGAACGACGCGGTGCCGTCACCGCCGTTGGTCACGTGGATCTTCCAAGTCCAGGAGTCGCCGAGCACCGTCCTGCCGTTTACGTCATCGGTGTTGGCCGCCGTCAGGTCGGCCTCGGAGACCGCGACCGTGTCGGGCACGCACGCGTTGTTGGATTCGTCTGACTCGGTGATGACCGCGCCCGGGTCGACCGCGCATGTCCCGCTGGTCGCCGGGTTGGAGAACGTGCCGGAGGCGGCGGGGGTGACGCTGACGGTGGCGTCGAGGCTTCCGCCCGCGGGGATGGTCAGCGGCAGGCTGGCCACCGTGCAGGTCATCGTCCCGGACGCGACCGCGCACTGCATGCCGGCGTCGCTGCTCGACGGCGTCCCGTACCTCGGACCGCTGGGCAGGTCGTCGGAGAGCACCGTCGCGCCGCTGGCGAAGGTCGCCGGGGCGCTGCCACGGTTGACGATGTGAACCTTCCATGTCCACGATCCCCCGAGCGTCGTCGTCTGTCCGGTGTCGTCGGTGTTGGTGGCGGTGAGGTCCGGTGCCGTGACCGTGACGCTGTCGGCGGCGCAGGCGTTGTTTGCCTCGCTGGACTCGCGGACGTGGTTGTCTGGGTCCGCCTCGCAGGCGCCGCCGGCGGGCGGGTTTGCGAATGTTCCGGTGGCGCCCGGGTGGGCCGTCACGCTCACGGCGATATCGCCGGAGGCCGGAACCGTCACCGAGCCGCCGCTCGCCGTGCACGTCAGCGTGCCCGACGCGATCGCGCAGCTCACCGTGCCGGTGCTGCCGCTCTGGGCGGTGGCGGACGGCGCGTCGTAGGTCACGCCGGCGGGCAGGTCGTCTGAGAGGATGGCCTGCCCGCTGGCAAATGTTGCCGGGGCGGAGCCGGTGTTAGAGACGGTCGTGGTCCACACCCACGGATCGCCCAGGGTGGTCGCGCTGCCGACGTTGTCGCTCGTCGCGGCGGTCAGGTCGGGAGCGACGACCTGGACGGTGTCGGCACACTGATTGTTGGTCTCGTTGGACTCGATGACGACGTTGTCGGGATCAACCGCGCACGACCCGCCCGAGCGCGGGTTCACGAATGACCCCGTGGCCGGCGGCGTGGCGGAGAGCGAAACCTTGAAGGCGCCCGTACCGGAGGCGAGGACCACGGTCCCGCCTGCCGCGGTGCAGGTCAGGGTGTCGCTGCCGGTCCCGGTGAGCGAGCAGGCGATCGTGCCGGTTCCACTCGTCCCGGTAGTCCCTGACACCGACGGCGGGCCGTACGCCGGACCGCCGGGCAGATCATCGGTGAGAATTGTCTGGCCGCTGGCGAACGTGGCCGTCCCGGCTCCCGAGTTGGCAACGTGGATCTGCCACGTCCAGTCGCTGCCCAGCACGTCGGTCCCGCTCACGTTGTTGGTCTTGACGGCGGTGAGGTCGGCGGCGACGACGTTAACCGTGTCGCTGCACGCGTTGTCGGTCTCGCTGTGCTCGGCGATCACGTTGGCGGGATCGGCCGCGCAGACGCCGCCGCTTCTCGGGTTGGTGAAGGCGCCGCCAATGCTCGGCGTGGCCTTGACGACGACCGAGAGCGTGCCGGCGGTCCCGATCGTCACTGAGCCGCTCGCGGTGCACGTCAGCGTGTCGGCCGCCGAGATCGAGCAGTTGACGGTCCCGGTGGTGCCGCTCCCAGCGGTGTCGGTGGGGGTGCCGTAGGTGATGTTGGTGTTGGGTAGGTCGTCGGAGACGACCGTCTGGCCGTTAGTGAAGGTGGCCGGCGCGTCGCCGGAGTTGGCCACCTTGATCGTCCAGTTCCAGGACCCCCCGATCGACACCGAGCCGCCGACGTCATCGGTTTTGGTAGCGGTCAGGTTGGGGCAGGTAACGGTCAAGGACGCCGTCGCCGGCGTATCGCCTGGCTGCACGTTGTCCACGGTCGCCTGTCCCGTCGCCCCAGCGCAGGAGGTGTCGGTCGTCAGCGTGGAGCTAGAGGTCCCACCGGCGCCGATCGTCCCCGTGGCGGGCGCGACGCTGGCGTTGGTGGCGCTCCACGCCACCGGTAGCCCGATCAGCTCGGGAATCTGGCTGGTGGTCAGCCCTTGACCCGCGGAGTCCTGCAGGAAGCTCGCGGTCAGGGTCGATGTGCCCAGCCCGCCGCCGCGGACTGTCGTCGGGCTGGCGGTCGTCCTGAGCACCACCCACGGTGACGTGGTGAAGCTCGAGCCGGCGGTGGTGTTGGCGTTCGTGGCCGTGTCGCAGCCCGGGCCGTTCGGTCCGGCGTTGCACCCCCACCAGTCCTCGGTGGCATTGGTGATGTTCACTGAGGACGGATCAGCCTCCTGGTCGAGGCCGCCGCCTCGCGTCGCGCTGTTGTCGACGATCCGGCTGTCGGTGACGTCAAGGGTGCCGTCGCCGTTGGCCACCCCGCCGCCGGCGCCGGCGCCGGCGGCGTTCCCGGTGAAGGTGGAGCCCGTGACCTCGGTGGTGCCCGGACTGGACACGGAATACAGGCCGGCGCCACCGCCGATCGCGCCGCCTGACTGCACCCCGGCGTCGGTGAGCACGTTGTTGGAGAACACGGTCCCGGAGATCGTGATCGGTCGCAGCGTGTCCAGCCCGGCGCCGTCGAACTGGGCCTGGTTACCGGAGATGACGCTGTTGGTGATCGAGGACGGCGTCGACCCGGCGACGAAGGGGCCGAAGAACTCCAGGATGCCTCCGCCATTGGCGCAGGGATCCGTGCAGGCCGAGCCACTCAGGGATTGGTTGCCCGAGATGGTGGAGTTGGAGATCACCATCGGCTCGGGCGAGGCGGCGAAGATGCCGCCCCCGGTCCCGCCGCTGGCGGCGGCGTCCGTGTTGTCGGAGATGGTCGAGTTGGTGATTGTCGTCAGCGACCGCGGCGAGACGAGAGTGCCCGTGGAGTCGTTGAACGCCGCGACCGCGCCGCCGGAGCCGTTGGTCGCGGAGTTCTCGGTGATGAGATCCCCGTCCAGAGTCAACTGGCCGCCGTCAGCAGACTCGTACTCGACTGCGCCGCCCGCACCCCAGAGGTCGTTCGTCTGATAGAGGTTGCGGCCAAACCGCATCGTCATGCCCGACAGGGTGGCGTCCAACGGCTTGGCCGTGGCTAGGTCGGTGTAACCGTTGACGATGAAGATCAACGAGATCCCGTTCGTGGTGCTGGTCCCCGCTTCGACGATCGTGTCGTGAGCCGGGTCGGTGCCCTGACCCGCACCGAGGATCTTGGTATTGACCTCGATATCCAACTCGTTGGTCTGCGAATTGAACCCGTTAGCCGGGCCGCCGCCGACGCTTGAGCGCGTCAACTGATAGGTACCCGCCGGCACATCGATCGTGTTGGAGGCACCGGCCGTGGGCGGAGTGGCGTTGGACTCGATCACCGCTTCGCGCAGCGAACACTGGCCCGCCGTGCCGGCTGCGCACGCACCCGCGCTGAGCGTGTCGTTCGTCGTGTTGACGTTGAACGTCGTGCCGGCAGCAAACGCCGTCGACGGGATGACCACCGCGAGGCAAGCCGCCACCAGCCCACCAACACCCCATGCCCTCATTGCACCCTCCAACGCTCCGCCGGGACCCCTGCCTAGTGATTCAGGACGACCAACATCGGTCTCGTCCGGAGGCGACGAGGGCGTTGGGGAACCTGCCCCAACGACTGAGAATCGTACACCGATGTCAACCTCCTCGTCACCGTCTCCCGACCAACCCGGGTGTCGGGCGCAGCGTTTGACCTTCCGTGGCTTCACCAATGGGACTCCGCCCCTGCTCCGCCCCATGCGAAGTCACGGCCACGGCGACGGAGGCGAGGGAGAGCCAGCAGCGAGGGGCGCACTGTACGCGCGGAAGTGTTCGGGACGTATCGGCGCGGCTGCCCGCTGTCGATGTCGAGCTGCTGCCGCCGCCGGCCGGACGGCCGGCCGGGTTGGACGGCGATCGCCGCCGTCGACGCGTTTCACTGAAGATCTGCATGTGTCCGGGGGGTAGGATGCGCCGGCCCGCTCGCGCTTGGCCACGAAGGAGCCGCGTCATCACCCCACCGACACCGTGAGCCGGCGACTGCTTTTCCGTTGTCGCCTTTCATCAGTCGGACAAAGCCTTTGGCGACCAAGCGCAACTCCGCGTCGCCCGCGGTGCTAGCGGCCGCCGGGCAAGCGGACGCTCAGGGAGCAATCGGCGAAAGCTTCCGCTTCGTCGCTCACGCGGCTACGAGCTCGCCGCTCCTGCTCTTTAGGGGGCGCGTTGAACGAGCAGCCTGGCTCGTAGTTGGGGTTCGCGTTTCTGGTCAGGCCGGTTGATCGCTGCGGCGCATTGGTCAGTCGTGGAGCCGTGCCTCCTGGGGGCGTCCGGTCCTGAGATCGACCGTGAACACGACAATCTTGTTTCGGGGCGCGTCATACCCCTTCGCGCGTAAGTGCTCGCCGTCGACGGAAACGGCTTCGAGGTCGTCTGAGACGGGTGGTTCGGACTTCCACGCGAGGCCGTGCGGGCCGTAGGCGAGGATCGTGGTGTGCTCGACCAGCAGCACGAGCTCGGGCGCGGTGATGACGACGGGCCCCATCACCCCGCCGATCGAGAGCTCGTCCCAGCGCCTCGGGTCAGCAGCCCAGACCCGGTACGCGGCGCCGTGGCC
>DATNKY010000372.1:0-4532 GCA_035603155.1 Solirubrobacteraceae bacterium | reverse complement strand
CTTCGGCGCCGTCGCGGCCAGGTACGAGATGCCGCGCAGTCGTGTCTCCTTGCGGGAGGCCGTGCGCGCCTGCCGTGCCGCCGATTGTGGATCGACCGTCGCGAGGACGTCCGTGAGCTCAGTAACCGCACCGTCCTCGCGCTCGCCGGCGACCATGACGTAGGAGACGGCAATGATCTCGTCCTCGATGTAGCGCGCCGTGACCGCGCGGTCGTCGGTCATCCAGACCTCCTCGTACGGCTGCTCGTCTGAGCGGGCGAAAACGTGGTGAAGCCGCCAGCCACGGGCACTTGCGAAGCGCTGGAAGTCAAAGCGCGAGACCGTCGGGTCAAGTGTCACGCGCCTGCTCATGGCTCGAAGATCCCGGCGCCGGTCGAGGTTCGCTCGGCAAACAGCACCGACCGCAGGTGACCGCGCATATGCTCGTCGACGTACTTCTCAGCCTGCTCGAGGCTGTTGAAGTAGTTCGGGTCGGTCAGGATCTGGATCCGCAGCCAGTCGCGGGCCAGGTTTAGGTGCATGACCAGGAACCGGTGGACCTCGCCCTGCGCGATCGAACGCGGAGTCGGAGGACGCTCGGGCTGGGGCACGCCCGGCGTCGGCGCCCAGCCCCGGGCCATCGCCGTCTTCCCCGACCGCTCCGGAGCGCCACGTCCGGCCATCGGCTGCACCCGGTAGTCGACTCGCTGCTGGTAGCTGCGCAGCGGCTTGCCGTCCTCGCCCACCGGCGTCATCGCGAGGTAGTTCGAGAGGCGTTCGCTCGTCAGCGCCGGCGTCGCGCGGCCCGCCTCGACCTGTGACAGCCGGCTGCGGGCGACCGCGAGCGCCTTCTCCGATTCCGAGAGCCGATCCCAGATCCCGGGCGGCGGGGTCTGGCCACCCTGGATGTGGAACACCGCCGCCGCGAACGCGACGGGGTCTGCCGGCGCTGGACGGTTGTACTCGGACTGGTAGGTCTGGACGCCTCCGACCTTGGTCCGCAGCGGCGTGAAGTCGCCGAACAGTGGCGCTTCGCGCGCCGCCGGGACACCGGGCGCCAGCTGCAGGAACTCCACCCCTGGCGCCGCCGTGCCCTTGTTGAGAGCCGTGCGCATGGCCTTCTCCATCTCGGGCGACGTCGGGACTGCCCTCACCGATCCCGGAGGCGGTCCGCCGAGGATGCTGAGCTCCTGGATGTCCTTCGCGGCCGGGGCACCGCCGTAGCCCTCCCGCAGCTCCAGCGGCCGCTCGAGCGTGCCCTTCCCACCACGCCGTTGTTTCATGATGTCCTCGGCGCCGGCGATCACCTCTCGGTCTTTCATGATGTCCTTTGCCACGTGCTGGAAGATGTCCTCGAGGACGCGTCCGCGCGTCTGGATGATCTGCGTGAGGAGATCGACCTCGGGGCTGTTGGCCGCGACGACCTTGGCGTTCTCGCCGTCGGACCGAAGCGCGAGCACACGAAGCCGGTAGAGGACTCTCCAGCCCTGGAGAGTCAGCCAAAGGCGGGCGCGCGATACGCCGCGGTTGAGCATCCTCCGCAGCCGCGGCGGCAGCTCTCGCTGCGCGCGCTGCAACGCGTCGCGCTTGCGCTGCTCGCGCCGGCGCCGGTACTGCGCTCGCTTCCTGCGCACCCACGCCCTGGCGCGCCGCCACCCGTGCCTGACCCGGCGCGTGACGCGCCTGACGAGCCCGGCACCCTTCTTGAGGATCCGTGCGACGCGCGGGAAGCGCTTCTCGATCACGCGCATCGCGCGACCGGCGCTCTTGCGGACCGCCGCCGTGACCCGACGGGCGCCGCGCTTGACGGTCTGCCCGACGCGGCCGGCGACCTTTGCGATCGCGCGTCCTGCCTTGGCCGCGCTCTGCTTGAGCGCGACCGCCGCCTTCTTGACGACCGCGGCGGCCTTCTTGGCGCTGGCCTTGATCGCGCCGACAGCCCTGCGCGCGCCGCGCTTGACGGCCTTACCGAGCGCGCTGAGCCGGGCCATGATCTTCCTGCCCAGCTCCGCGAGCCGGCCGCCGATCGGCTTGGCGGGCTTGATCAGCTTCTTGACCAGGAAGTTCGAGAGGAAGTCGATGACGACGATCGCGGCCATCGCGAGCAGTTCTGCGAACTGCCGGCCGGCGTTGCCCGCCTTGACCGCACGCAGGAACGCGAAGAACTTCTCAAACGCGGCGATGATCCGCTTGAGCGTGCTCCAGGCCGCCCGGAGGGTGTCGATGATCGCCATGATCGCGCCGAGGGCCGGCACGAGCGCCTTGACGAGCTGCTCGATCACGAGCTCGATCAGGATGCCCGGGATCGCCGAGATCAGCCCCTCCCAGACCATGCTCACGATCTGGGCAAACGCGATCCCGCCGCGCGCGAGCATCTTGATCAGCTCCACGGGAACGCCGACGACGTCCTGGAACTTGGAGCCGACCCACTCCTTGGCCTGGCACTTGAACGCCTTCCAGAGATGGTTGCGGACCCCGTCGTAGGCGGACGAGCCGAGGTTGCTCAGCCACTGCAGCGGCGCCGACGCGATGTCGGCGATCAACGCGCCCCACTGCTCGAGCATGTTGATGAACGCGCGCGCCTTCTCGATCGCGCCCTCGACGGCGCTCTGCACGAAATCGACGGCGGCGAGCAGCGCGTTCTCGTAGACGGCGAGGACCGAATCGATCGCGGCGGCGAGCGCGTTCAGCGCCTTCTTGACCTTTTCTTTGAGCGCGTCCGCGAGTTCGTCGACCTTTGCGACGGCGCGATCGACGAGCTCGTGGATCTTCTTGCGGTAGCGCTCGTGGAGGCTGGGGAACCAGGCCAGCAGCACGTCACCGAGCTCCAGCAGCGCATCGCCGATCGCTCGGATCGCCGAGACGATCGCGTCACGGGCCGCGTCGATGATCTGCGTGGCCTTCTCGATCGCCCAGTCGATCGCCTTGCGGATCTGCTCGCGCGCCCAGTCGAACGCCGCCTTGATCGCGGACTTGATCGCGTTGAACGCCGCGCGCGCCTTGTCGGCGATCCAGCCGAGCACGCCGCCGCTGCTCTCCTCCTCGCCCTTCTTGCGCTCTGCCTCGGCCTTCGCCTCGCCCTCTCGCTTCGCCGCGGCCGCCTTCTTGTTGCCGTCATCGATCTCTGAGGCGGCCTGCCGGTCGGCCTCGCGGCGCTTGGCGACGACCTGCGTGTCGACCCGGCCCATCTGCTCGTCGGCGGCGGCCGAGTGCTCGGCGAGTTTCTTCTGCTGCTCGGTCGTCCAACCTCTGCGCTCGCCCGCGACCCCCGTCAGCGCCTGCCCGCGCTGGTCGGCCTGCTCCTTGGTGTTCTCTTGGACGTCCTTGTCGATCGCGGCCTGTGCTTCGACGTTGGCCCTGTCGACGCCGCTCTCCTGCGCCTCACGACCGGTGTTCATCTGGCCCTGGGCATTGGTCGCCGCGGTCTGCACCTCGGCGGCCGACTGCTCCTTGGCGATGATCTCGACCGGGTCGGGGCCGCCCGCGCCTGCAGGTCCGGCACCACCGGCGCCACTGGCACCACCGGCGCCGCTGACGGTTGCCTGCTGACCGCCGGGTCCGGCGGCGGCTGCAACCGCTCCGGCACCGCCTGCCGCGGCTCTGCCCGCCCCGGCGGGGGTTCCAGGCCCGGCGGCGCCCGCGGCCGCGCCGCCTCTCGCGCCTGCCTTCGCGCCCGTGGTCCGGCTCGCCTGCGGCACCGCCGCGCGCAGCGTCTCGGGCTTCGCCGCCGGGTAGATGTCGTGCTCGCCCATCGGGGCGGCCGCTTGCTGCTCGCCGTCGCTGGCGGCCGTACCGACGGACGCGTCGAGCTTCGCGCGCTGCTCGGTGACGTGATTGGGATCGGCGTCCCCGGTCATGTTGACCGTCGGCGACGGGCCCGCGGTCATGTCCAGCCCCGGGTCGGTGACGGGCAGGCGCCAGATCGACGCGATGAACGCCTGCGCCTGCTGGGGCGTCATCGGCGTGTGCGGGTCACCGGTGAAGGTCGGCGGCCGGATTGCCTGGACGGGCGACGGTGGTGGCGAAGGGAGCGGCGGCGGAACCGTCTTCGGCGTCTTGCCCTTGCCGTGAGCGCGCTCCGCACGCCCGCCCTTCGAAATCGTGGTTGCCGCGCCTGGGGGGCCTCCTGGGCCGCCGCCGCGAGTCTGCGGCGAGCCGGTCGGGCGCTCGAGCGACGGTGGGTTGGCAGCGAGGTCGTCGCGCTTGTCGGCGACCGCGCGGTCCGAGGCGGCCCGGACGCCGCGCATCGTCCGCTGAGCCGGACCCGGGGCCAGCGTCGCCACGGTCGCCATCGCGTCCTCGGGCTCGGCCTGCGAGACGTCGGGTTCGGGTTCGGGTTGCGGGTCCGGGATCGCGGCACCGCCGCCACCGCCACCGCCGACGCCCGGCGGGGAGTCCGGTCCGCAGTCGCCGCCGCCACCTTCGCCGCCGGCCGCGGACGCCTTCCCACCGCCCGTGTCGGCCTCGCCGGCGCCGGCGTCATCGCCCGCCGTCACATCGCCGGCTACGGCGTCGGCACCGGGTGTCTCGGCACCGGTCGTCTCGGTCCCGGG
>DATNKY010000751.1:0-6988 GCA_035603155.1 Solirubrobacteraceae bacterium | reverse complement strand
GCTTCCGGCCGATATGGACGCCACGTTCCAACAAAGGTGGAAGGAGATCCAGACCCGGTTCGTCGACGAGCCGCGAGGGGCGGTCGAGGACGCAGATAGCTTGGTCGCGAACCTCATGCAGCAACTCGCGGAAGGCTTCGCCAAGGAACGGGAACGGCTCGAAGCGCAATGGGGCCGTGGCGAGGACATCTCCACCGAGGACCTGCGGGTCGCCCTGCAGCGCTATCGGACCTTCTTCCAGCGCCTGCTGTCGACCTGACAATCAAGCCGGATCGCGTCTCGAGGCCCCGCGGACGCTGCGGGGCCTCGACGCGTGGCGCCGGCGATCAGGCCTCTGGCTTCGGACCGTTGCCGATTGGGCCGACAAGGAACAGCGGGCTCCAGGGGGTACGCTGACTAGGTGCCGATGCCCAAGCGGTCTAGCGTCGATGATTTCTTCGCGCAACTGAAAGACGTTCAGCGGCCGCACCTCGAGGCGCTCAGGGAGCTAAGCCTCGATGCCGATCCGGAGGCGCGGGAGCAATTGAAGTGGAACCTGCCGGTGTACGTCCGCGGCGAGAAGACGAGCCTGTGGATGCTTCAGAACTTCAAGAACCACTGCTCGCTGCGGTTCCCGCCACCTTTCTTCGCGACCCAGAAGGCCGCGGTTGAGGCCGCCGGCTATGAGGCCGGTGCGGGCTTCATCAAACTCCCCTACGAGCGCGAGCTGCCGGTCGAGCTTCTGAAGGCGCTGATGCAGGCACGGGTGGAGGAGTACGTAGCGACCGGCGCCGGCTGGAACGACCGCTGAGCCCGGCTCTGGCTCAGGCGGTCCTAGCGGAGGTCTCGCTTGGGATTGATGCCCGCACTGAAGGAGTGAGGCTTTGACGGTAGTTGTGGCTGAGGCGCTGTCGAAGCGATTCGGGTCGGTCTTGGCCGTGGACGACCTGTCGTTCACTCTTCCCACGGGGACGATCACGGGGTTTCTCGGTCCGAATGGTGCGGGCAAGACGACCACGCTGCGGATGCTTCTCGGCCTGGCGGCGCCGACGAGCGGGCGGGCGTTTGTGCTCGGGAGGCCCTACGCAGATCTCGATCGTCCCGCTCTGTTGGTCGGCGCGGTGCTCGAGGCCACGGACTTCCATCCTGGGCGCTCGGGCCGTGACCATCTCAGGACGCTCGGCCGCGCCGTCGGCATCGCCGACTCGCGCACGGACGACGTGTTGGCGATCGTCGAGCTGAAGGCGGCGGGCAGGCGACGGGTCAAGGGATATTCACTTGGCATGCGCCAGCGACTGGGGCTGGCGAGCGCGCTGCTCGGCGATCCCGAGCTGCTCATCCTCGACGAGCCCGCGAACGGCCTGGACCCCGAAGGGGTGCATTGGCTTCGCGACTTCTTGCGTGCCTTCGCGTCCGAGGGGCGAACGGTTCTCATCTCGAGTCACGTGCTAGCCGAGGTAGCACAGACCGTTGACCAGGTGCTGATCATCAACCACGGTCGCCTCGTCATCGAGTCCTCGCTGCAGGAGCTCACCGCCAGCGTCGGCGGCACGGTCCGCGTCCGCACCCCCAGGCCAGATCAGCTGAGCGAGGCGTTGCGGCGCGAGCACCTGGACACGACGCGCGATGGCGAGACGCTGCTCGTCCGCGGGGCCGGGAGCGAACGCGTCGGGGAGATCGCGTTCGCCGCGGGCGTTGCGCTGCACGAACTCGTCACCGAAGGGTCCTCGCTCGAGGAGATCTTCCTCGAGCTGACTTCGCAGGCAAGCACATGATCTCCCAGGTGGAGGCAGAGCTGCTCAAGGTTCGTTCGACACGGACAACGTTCGGACTCGTAGCTGGGATGATCGCGCTCACGGTGCTGGTCGTGGTGCTCACGGGTCTGCTCTCTGACCCGAGTGGCCTCAGTTCGAAGCAAGACCAGCTCAGCCTGTTCGCTCCCGGCGGCATCGCGTTGATCTTCTCGGGCCTCGCCGGAGTCCTGCTGATCACAAGCGAGTACCGGTACGGGACGATCCGCCCGACGTTCCTGTTCACACCGCACCGCTTGAGTGTGCTGTCCGCCAAGCTCACCGCCGGGCTGCTGGCGGGACTCGTGTTCGGTGTCGCAGGGGTGGGGCTCGCGCTCGGGATTGGCTCGCTGATCCTCTCCGCCCGCGGCATTCCGTCGGTGCTCGATGGTGGGGAGATCGCACTGCTGGCGGGCGGCGGCCTCGCTGGAATCGCTCTCCGGGGCGCGTTTGGCGTTGGCCTCGGCGCGATCGTCCGCAACCAGGTCGGCGCGGTGATCGGCCTGCTCGCCTGGGACTTCGTCGTCAACGGCCTGTTGTTCGGGCTGGCCCCGTCGGTTGGTCGGTTCATGCCCACCACGGCCGCGGATGCGTTGATGGGCCTCAAGACCACGCATCTGCTCCCGCCTGCTGCCGGTGGCGCGGTCCTACTCGGATGGACGCTGACGCTGGCGCTGGGCGGACTCGCGCTGACGCTTCGACGAGACGTGACGTAAACGACCGCTCAACCGGCGTGGTGCGGCCGACGTCGTAAGCGGCTCGTCGCGCGCACCACTCCTCACCGACCGCGTCGCGAGCTCAGGGGTGGGGTCATCGGCCGCGCCGCAGGGATGAACTGTCGTGCGGACCGTCACGTCGTGCTACGTCACCGCGAACGCCGCGGCCGAACGAGCCGCATACGCCCGCTTCCTGGCTCCGACGCCCAAGGCAAGCGCCCGGCCCCGGCCCGCCCCCCAGTCGGCGAAGGGCCACAAGCACCTCGCGACGATCCCGACCGCCGGGTTGACAGCCGGATGTCTCAGACGGACACAACCAGGCGGAGCAACTGACAGAGGCGGGCATGCCGGTCTCTCCGCCGACGGCAAACGACCGACGACCGTCGCCTGGCACCACGACGGTGACGCCTACTGGATCTCCAACACGCTCAACGAGTCGATCCCAAACCAGCAGCTCGTCGGCATCGCGGCCTCGCTGATCCGGACACGCTGATCGCGCCGAAGACAGCCTTGACTGTCCGTTTGCGCATCGGTTAGGCTCGATCGGCGAAAGGGGGGCGTTGGTGATTGCGGATGTTCATTGTTGACGTCAGCCACATGACCGCCGCGCGCGTCTTGCGTCGGAGCTTCGCCACGAGGTCATGACGATGGACGGCACCGCTCCCTCGCACACGGTCGCGCCGACCGTCGCCGACGATGGCTTCTATCACCCTGCCAGCGAGGATCAACTGGTGGCGTTGGTACAGATGGCCAACGAGCAGGGCCGTCTGATACGCGTGCGCGGGGCGGCGCATTCGATCTCACATGCGATCTATGCCGATCCGTTTGGCGATCTCGTCAACCGTGTCAGTTGGCAGACGCCGCCCAGCGAGGCCAACGTCGATGTGATGCTCGATCGCTATCGCGGCTGGCGCGTCAGGGACGAGTCACGAAAGCTCGTCGAGGCTGATGCCGGCATCCATCTCGGCGCGGATCCGAGTGACCCGACACACACCGCGACGCTCGAGACGAGCCTGCTGAGTCAGCTCTGGCAGTCGAAGGGCTGGAGCTTCTCCAACCTCGGGGGCATCACGCATCAGACCGTGAGCGGATTCACCGGCACCGGCTCGTCGGGAGGGTCGACTCAATACTCGGTGAACGACAACCTGTGGGGCTTTCGGGTGATCGACGGGCGAGGCCAGGTGCACGAGGTGTCGCTCGATGACACCGATCCCGATCAGTTCTACGCGATGTCGCCCAACATGGGTCTGCTCGGCGTCATCTCGACGATCACGTTCCGGTGCGAGGACGCCTTCAACATCGCCGGACAGGAGGCGGTCACGAGCATCGAAGGATGCGCGGTGGATCTATTCGGTCCGGGTGATGCGCAGCGACCGTCACTCGAGGAGTTCCTCCGTAACACCGAATACACCCGCCTCGAGTGGTGGCCGCAGCGTGGCGCCGAACGAGTGCTGGTCTGGCAAGCGCACCGGATTGCGCCGCAGCCGGACTTCAAGCCGGTCCGCTACCAGGAGTTCACGGCGCATCCCGATGCGGCCGAGACGTTCATCTCGCTTCTGTACACGATCTTCGGCAACCTCGACGACCTGGCAGATGCCCGGCCACAGATCGAGCAGACGTTTGAACGGATCGACCGTTTGCTCGAACTGGTTCCGGAACTCAAGAATCTCGGACGGGTGGGTGAACTGCTGGCGAACTTCCTCGGCCGCGGAGCTGAGCTCGGGGTCGACGCTGCGATTGAGCTGCTCAAGCCCTTCGCCGGTCTGATCAGGGACGAGATACCCGTCATCTTCCCGAAGCTGCTCTCGATCTTCATCGGGCTCGACGCCGACAAGTCCGGGTCCGAGAAGGGCCAGCCACAGCGGTTTCAGGACTACGCGTGGCAGGGTCTGCCGATGGACAACGAAGCCGACGACGAGATCCTGCCGACCGAGTTCACCGAGATCTGGCTTCCCTTGCCGCGAACTCAGCAAGTCATGCAGCTGCTCAATACCTACTTCACCGAGCCCGAGGATGCGCATGAGTCCTACCGTCGCACAGGGCTCTACGCCTGGGAGCTATATGCCGCGAAGGCCACGCCGCTGTGGATCGCTGCCTCGCATTCGTCCGGCGCCGATGAGTGGAAGGACGGCGTATTCAGGATCGATCCCTACTGGTTTGCGGGCAATCCGGGCGACCCTTCGTTGACCTTCTATCCGCAGCTGTGGCAGCTGCTACGCGAGCACGGTGTCCCCTTCCGGCTGCACTGGGGCAAGTTCCAGCCCCCATCCGGGACCGACGACCGCGGCTGGGTCGACTTCTTCGCAGCCCAGTATCCGCGCTGGAATGATTTCCTCGCGCTGCGAGCGCAGCGCGACCCGAACAACATCTTCCTGACCAGCTACTGGCGCGACCGCTTCGGGCTCTGGTCCGAGTCCGCGCCGCGCAAGGCGGGCAATTAGGACCGGCACGACACTGCGCCGGGTGGAAGTGGGGGAGGGGCAGCCAGTGAGGCCAATGAGCAGCTCGCGTCGCAGGTATCGCGCTAAGACGCTGAGTTGTCAACCATCTGGGCGATCTCGACGAAATCGATGGTTGGTGGTACCCCGTACAGGCCGGTCACTCGCTCCCGCAACTCCTCGGAGAAGAAGCTCTCGGCTGCATCCTTCGAGTCCCAGACGTAGAAATTCGTCGCCCGGTGATGCTCTTCGTCGAAAGTGAAGAACTTGAAGCGAAGACCGGGCATGCCCTCGAACATGCCGCGGGCGTTCTCGGCCACCGCGATCACGCGTGCGCGATCAATCTGGCCGTCGTATTCGAATGTGACGTTGACCCCGATCACTTGGTCCCTCCGCACGTTGAGCGAGCCAGCCGGATTGACCGGCGCAGCTCGCATGCTCTCGTTCGGGCCTGACCCTACCGCCGGCTCAACCGACGTGCCTCCAGGTTCCCCACCGGGCGTACATCTCGTGAACACCGAACGAGAGCGACTCCGGTGGTCGGAGGCCACGACAGCACCATGCCGTCTACGCAGACGGGATTGCGATGTTCGAGTAGTAAGGGTGGCCGAAGGGAAATACGGTGGCGACCCAGTGCCGCAACGCCGCGTAGAGCTTGTCGTAGTACCCGCGCTCGTAGGCCGCGGGGGTGACCCACCAGCTGACGTCGACATCGCGGTCAAGCAACGTCTCGCTGAGTTCGGCACGCCGCCCCATCGGGTACAGGTAGCAGCAGCCCAGGTAGTCGCCGCGGTCGTCGTAGACGGCGTACGAGAACGAGGTTCCTTCGCGGAACTCCTGCTCGTGCCATACGAGGTCGACGAAGTCGAACGCTTCGGTGACCGGCCCGGTCGGCCAGCCTCGGCCGCGCGTGACCTCGATCAGCTCGATGCTGGCGTTGATGCCACGGACGTCATCCTGCAGGTGCGCGCGAGTGATCGCCGCAGCCACGAGGTCCTCGTATGTCAGCCGGATCGGCGCCTCGAACCCTGAGGGTAGATCGAGCTTCTTCACGAACTGGTGATATTTCACTCATGCTCCTGCCGGTTCAGGCGATCCTACAGCTGAGGATCGTAATGCCGCTGTTGTGCTTTGAGCACGGCCCGCGAGCAGGTTCGTCGTCGGCTGACGCCCGTTGACCAGGCCGCGCGGGTGACGGGGGCGAGTGCGCTACGCTGAGGGGGTCAGATAGCGAAGGCAACCAGAGGGCGAGACCTTCATCTGAACGTCCCCTTTCCGCGAAAGCCGCCTGATCTTCTGATGGCCGAGAGTCCACCTACGGGTGGGCTTTCCGCGTTTAAGGACCCGCGGCGGGTCAGGGCAGGATGTCGTTCAGCTTCGCCGTGAACCGCTCGTCCGACTGCTCGAGCTCGCCCTCGATGTGCAGGCGCGCCGGGCCGGTCTCGGTCCACAGGTCCAGGAAGTAGGCCCAGCCCGGCAGCTCCGGATCGTCGGACTTGGTGATCGCCTCGACCTGGTAGGCCTCACGCGGGGCCAGCACGAGGGACTCGGGACAGTCGTCCTCGACGCGACGGCGCAGGTCCTCGACCTCGAGCCGATCGCCAGACGCGACGCGGAGATCCTCGTAGTCGCCGTCGACGACGAGTCCGACGATGTCCTCCAGCGCCCGGTACATCGGGTCGGGCATCAGCTCGAGCGTTTCGACGATTGCTCCCCCTCCACCCAGCTCGTGGCTCGGCGTCAGGTCAAGCCGGCTGTAGAAGTAGTTCTCGCACGCCGCACGCGCCTGGCGGCGGATGCCCTTGGACAAGCCGGCGGCTCCCAGCGCAAAGACCGCCGCGGAGATCGCCTCCTCGAGCGTTCCGTGGCGGCGCGTCAGCTGCGCGGTGACCGCGCGACCATGCTCCGTATCGCGCGCCACCGATGAGCCGTCCAGCAGAATCGAGGGAGCGTCGTGGCGGTTGTAGCCAGCGCACGCCCGCACCGTTGAGTGAAGGACGATGAGATGGTCGCCCATCTACGCCCGCGCGAGTGATGGGTTGCTGGTTGTCATCCGGATCGGCGA
>DATNKY010000694.1:0-20195 GCA_035603155.1 Solirubrobacteraceae bacterium | reverse complement strand
CGAGTTCGGCCGCGTCGACCTGGACCGCGGCCGCTTTGAGCCGATCACGTTCGCCCCCGGGTTCCTGCGCGGGCTCGCCTTCACGGGTCGGTACGCGATCGTCGGCTCGTCGAGGTTTCGCGAGGGCGGGCTGTACTCCGGTCTGCCGCTCGATGACGCGCTCGCGGCGGCGGGCACCGAGCCGAAGCTCGGGATCTTCATCATCTCGCTCGACACCGGCGCGATCGTCCAATGGCTGCTGCTCGAGGGCCCGATGTACGAACTGTTCGACGTGATCGTGCTTCCGGGCGTCCGCCGTCCGTCCGCACTCGGGCTGCTGACCAACGAGATCGAGCACATGATCTGGTTTGACTCGAGCGGGCTGCGCCGCGGGCGGGCAGGCACGGCGCGATGAGCGACTTCGAGCTGGTCCGCCTGGCGTTCGATGAGCTCGACGCGTCTCCCGGGTTCGCGGACTGGCTCGCCGCCGAGCGTCTCAGCATCGCTCTTTCGAAGGGCAACAGCCTGTGCCTGATCGGGCTCAAGCCGGACGGCTCGCTGTCGCTGGTCGAGCACCAGTTCGGGATGTGCCGAGGACTCTTTGCCGTTGACTCGGACACTCTGTTTCTGGCGACCCGGTATCAGATCTGGCGCCTTCAGAACGCGCTGCCGGACGGCGAGCTGAGCGACTCGGGCCACGATCGCGTGTACCTGCCCCAGATGGCGTGGACGACCGGCGCCCTGATCGTGCGCGACCTCGCCGTGGACGGGTAGGATCGAGTCGTGTTCGTCAACGGGCTGTTCTCGTGCCTGAGCGCTCCGAGCACGAGGCTGAGCTTCGAGCCCGTTTGGATGCCGCCGTTCATCTCGGCGCTGCTGGCCGAGGATCGTTGTCACCTGAGCGGGGTCGCGGTCGGCGGCCTCGGACCCACGGTGGTGACGAGCGCGAGTCGCGCTGACCACGCCAACGGCTGGACCGAGCAGCAGCGCGACGGCGGCGTGGTGATCTCGGTGCCGACCGGGGAGACGATCGCCACCGGACTCTCGATGCCGTGCTCGCCGGTCGCCCGGGATGGATCGCTGTGGCTGTGCGCCGGGGGCTCGGGCGAGTTGGTCGTGATCGACCCTCGGGACGGCGACGCCACGGCGGTGGCGGCTCTACCGGGCTTCACGCGCGGGCTCGCGCTGAGTGGCGGGCACGCGGTGGTCGGGACGTCGTGTCCGTCTCGCGGAGAGACGTTCGAGGGTCTGCCGCTCTCCGATCGTCTCCACGGCGCCGACGCGAACGGACGCTGCGGTGTGTTCGTCGTCAACCTCGAGTCAGGCGTGATCGAACACTCGCTGGTTTTGGCCGGCGGGTCCTCGGAGATTCACGGCCTGGACCTGCTGCCGGGCGCCCGCAACGCAACAGCGGTCCCTTTCACCGGCGCGGACGTGCAGGAGTTGGTGACAATTCCGCGTTGACGCGACGCTAAACCTACGACTGGCGTCGCCCCGCCTGTGGACGTGATAGGTTGCCGCGCGGTGGTCATTGGGACCGGCGGCAGTGGGGGTTTGGTGACGTTGCATAAGGACGTAAGTGCTGACCCGGCTTCACTGAGAAGCGAGTTTGTGGCGCCGCCGCACACCGAGGGTTGGGTCGTGGTCGGGCGTGGGCCCGGCGAGCGGCACGCGGCGCTGCTCTCGGCCGCGCTGCCGACATTGCACGGCGCCAGTCTGGCGACGCTCACCGTCGACCTGGAGGCGCGTCCGAAGCTCGCCGCCGACCAGGTTCAGCGTGCCACGAACAAGCTGCGCGCCGAACTGGCCGGTGACATGCCGGTCGCGTACCTCGGCGCGGGGCCCGGCGCCGGCGTCGGCTGCCGGGCCGCACTTGCGGGCGGGCTCGACGGGGTCATGGCGGTCGATGGCCGGGTCGGGATCGCGTGGTGGCAGGTACGGCGCGTCGGCGTCCCGTCACTTCTGGTGGTCGAGGAGACCCTCGGCAATGTGCAATGGCGTCTGCTCGCGGCGCGCGCTCTGGGCCGGCGCCTCGATCGGCTCGAGACGACGCTCGTCGGCGGGCGGGACTTCGACGGCGGCGTGCTCGCCCGCTGGTACTGGGACAACCTGCTCTCGCCCGCCCCGCTGCCGTCGCCGCGCCCAGCAAGGTGTGCGCGGACGCGCGCTCGCGCCGCCACGATCGGCATCGCTGCCGCCGTGGCCATCGCGCCATTTGCCGCGCCGGTGGTGGCACCCGCGGGCGCTGGGGCCGCGATCCCGAACTTCGCGGCCGGGTCGAAGCTCGCCGCCCACGAGATCGGCGGTGACGGCGCGGCGGCCGCGCGGAGTGCCGCCGGCGCCGACGCGACGACGGCGGACCCCAAGGGCGCCGCCGCCAAGCGGCTGCGGGCGAGCGATATCGACGGTGACTCGAATGCCCTCGCGACACCATTCGCAACCGGGTCGGCCGGCCTCATCGACGGCTCCGGCGTCAAGTATTTCATCAATACCGACATCACCTTCAGCACCAGCTCGAGTGCGAGCGCGGCAATGAGCGAGGCGAGCTACACGCATTCCGTGGCCGCGTCGACCGCGAACGGCGGGACTACCCAATCCAGGCTCAACGATGCCTATGACGGGTACCAGTCGCTCTGCGTCGTCAACAACCATGACGTCAACGCACGTTGCCAGACTGACAACGGGAACTACGTCATGTACAACAGGAACGGCTCTCCAGCAGCGGATCCAACCTGCGCCGGCCGCCAGTTCCTGTTCAAGACCCAGAAGATCAACGGTCTGAACGTCTCTCGAGACGTGTTCGTTCCGAGCAATGACAGCTTCGCGCGCTGGCTCAACGTCGTCACCAACCCAGGCACCTCGCCGGCGACGGTGACGGTGCAGACCGGGAACAATCTCGGTTCCGACAACAACACCGTGGTCACCGCCACCTCCGCTGGCAATACGACACCGACGACCTCGGACACCTGGGTCGCTACGTTTCAGAACTTCAACGGTGGAGTGACTACCTCGGACCCGCGCCTCGGTCACGTGATGCGCGGCCCCGGCGCGCCGGTGGGGCTCGCCGGCATCGACTTCCAGAGCCCCGCGGCCGAAGGCGGCAACACGCCGTTCTGGGGCTACACACTCACGGTGCCTGCGGGCGGGACCCGGATCATCGTCAACTATGGCGTCGTCCAGCCGTCGCGGCCCGCCGCCGCGGCCAAGTCGGCGCAGCTGGCCTCGCTGTCGGATCCCAACCAGCTGAATTGCATGACCCCCACCCAGCAGGGGGAGGTCCTGAACTTCGTGGTTCCCGCGATGGCGACCGCCGATTCGTTCTCGGTTTCGCATGACACGACCCTCAAGCAGGCAGCGCCCGGGGTGCTCGCCAACGATCCGGGCAACAGCGTCCTGTCGGCCGTTCTCGCGTCGGGCCCGTCCCACGCCGCGTCCTTCTCGCTCAACGCGGACGGCTCGTTCTCCTACACGCCGAAGCCGAGCTTCGCCGGCACCGACAGCTTCACATACAAGTCGAAGAATCAGTCCGGGGGACTGTCTCCGGCGACGACCGTGACGATCAAGGTCACCGGCGCCGCGGCGGTGATCAGCAGCGCGAACACCGCGCCGTTCACCGTCGGACAGGCCGGCAGCTTCACGATCCGCAGCACCGGCGCCCCGGTTCCGACGATCACCGAGGCGACCCCGCTGCCTAGCGGTCTGCAGTTCAAGGACAACGGTGACGGGACCGCGACCATCAGTGGCACCCCGGCAACCGGCACCTCCGGCAGCCACCCGATCGCGATCACCGCGGCCAATGGTCAGGGAACCGCGGCGACCCAGCAGCTGACGCTGGCGATCGCCCGAGGCGCGGCGCCCACCGCTGTCAAGCACTCCTACAGGACGCGCCAGGGCAAGGCGCTCGTCGTGGGGGCGCCCGGAGTCCTGAAGGGCAGCGGGGGAGAGTCGCCTCGGCACGCGGTGCTCGTCTCGCCCAAAGCCCGAGGTGGCTCGGTCTCGCTGCGCTCCAACGGATCTTTCACATTCCGTCCCAAGGCGGGCTTCGCCGGCCGCGGGAGCTTCACGTACGCGGCGGTTGACCCGGACGGCGGCGAGTCGCCGGGGTCCAAGGTCACCGTGACCGTCGTGGCGAACAAGGCGGCACAGATCAAGCAGATCGAGCGCAGCGTCGAGCAGATCCTCGCTTCCTACCGGGCGATCGTGGCCCACGCCAACCAGATCCTCGCGAGTGTCACCCAGCCCGAGGCAATCCGTGAGGTCACCAAGCTGCGCAACGAGGCGCTCGCACTGGTCAAGCAGGGCGAGCTGCTGGTCCACAGGGCGCAGAGCGGGAACGGCCTCACTCAGCTCGGGCAGATCGCGGCTGCTCGGCGAAACGCCGCCCACGCGCGAAGGCTCGTCGCCCAGGCGAGGGCGATCGCTGCCCGCGCCCGGGCCGCGGGTTAGCAGTCTGCCGTCGCGGCGAGCTCTCGACGCTCGAGGGCGCCGCCCGTAAGTAACCTGCGCGGAGATGTCGCCACCCCGCTATGACCCCAAGCAGATCGAGCCCAAGTGGCAGGACCTGTGGGCCCGTGAGGGCACGTGGGTGGTCGTCAACGACCCGGAGGCGCACTATGCGGTGCCGAAGTCATACGTGCTCGAGATGCTCCCGTACCCGAGCGGCGAGCCGCACATCGGCCACCTGAAGAACTACGCGCTCGGCGACGCGATCGCTCACTTCCACCGCCGCACCGGCCACCGGGTGCTGCACCCGATGGGCTACGACGCGTTCGGGCTCCCAGCCGAGAACAACGCGATCAAGACCGGGGTCCATCCGCGCGAGGCGACCGACAAGTCGATGGCTGCCTACCGGTACTGGTTTCACCGCTGGGGAATCTCGATCGACTGGACCCGCGAGCTCGCCACGCACGAGCCGTCCTACTACCGCTGGACGCAGTGGATCTTCCTGCGGCTGCTCGAGCGCGGCCTCGCCTACCGCAAGGAGGCGGCGGTCAAGTGGTGCCCCCACGATCAGACGGTGCTCGCCAACGAGCAGGTGATCGACGGCCGCTGTGAACGTTGCGGTCACGAGGTCGAGGTGCGCCAGCTCGAGCAGTGGTTCTTCCGCATCACCGACTATGCCGATCGCCTGCTCGACGACCTCGACACGATCGACTGGCCCGAGCACGTCAAGACGATGCAGCGCAACTGGATCGGGCGCAGCGCCGGCGCCGAGGTCACGTTCCGGTGCGACGAACTGGACGTCGACTACGCGGTGTTCACGACCCGGCCGGACACGTTGTTCGGAGCGACGTTCTTCGTCATGGCTCCCGAGCACCCGGACGTGTTCCGGCTGGTCGCCGGGACCGAGTACGAGCAGCGTGTTCACGAGTACGTCAACCACGTCCTCGCGGCGTCGGTCGAGGACCGCGGCTCGCTGGACAAGCCGAAAACCGGGGCGCCGCTCGGCCGCACGGTGACCAACCCGGTCAACGGCGAGCAGATCCCGATGTTCGTCGCCGACTACGTGCTGATGGAGTACGGGACCGGCGCGATCATGGCCGTCCCCGCGCACGACCAGCGCGACTTTGAGTTCGCGACCGCGTTCGATCTCCCGATCCGCCCCGTGGTCGCGCCCGCGGATAGCGACGAGGCGCCGCCCGGGGACCAGGCGTTCACGGTTCATACCGAGGACGAGCGGCTGATCAACTCGGGCCAGTTCACCGGTATGGACTCGATCACGGGCAAGGAGGCGATCATCGCCTGGCTCGACCGGCAGGGCCTCGGTCATGCGTCGGTCAACTTCCGCCTGCGCGACTGGGGCATCTCGCGCCAGCGCTACTGGGGCTGCCCGATTCCCGTGATCCACTGCCCGAGCTGCGGGCTCGTGCCGGTCCCAGACGAAGACCTGCCGGTGATCCTGCCCGAGATCGAGGACTACCAGCCGCGCGGCCACTCGCCGCTCGCCGGGGCGAAGGACTGGGTCAACGTCAAGTGCCCGGCGTGCGGCGGCGACGCGACCCGCGAGACCGACACGATGGACACGTTCGTCGACTCGAGCTGGTACTTCCTGCGCTACTGCGACCCGCGCAACGACGAGGCGCCGTGGGACCCGAAGGTGCTCGCGTCGTGGATGCCCGTCGACCAGTACATCGGGGGCGTCGAACACGCGATCCTCCACCTGCTGTACGCGCGCTTCTTCGTCAAGGCGCTCGCCGACATGGAGCTGCTCGATCTCCAGGAGCCCTTTCGGGCCCTGTTCACGCAGGGGATGATCCTCGGCTCCGACGGCGACAAGATGTCGAGCTCGAAGGGCAACGTCGTCGCCCCGAGTGACATCGTCGAACGGTTCGGCGCCGACGCGATGCGCTGCTACGTGCTGTTCATAGGGCCGCCCGATCAGGACGCCGCGTGGTCGGACAAGGGCGTCGAGGGCGTCTACCGGTTCCTGAGCCGTCTGTGGCGGCTGGGCGACGAGCTAAGTGATCACCACGCGCCCGCCGAGCAGCCCCTTAACCCCGAAGGCCAGTCGCTGGTGCTCGTCCGAAAGGCCAACTGGGCGATCGACAAGGTCACCGGGGACATGCACGGGCGGTTCGCGTTCAACACCGCGATCGCCGCGGTGATGGAGCTCGTCAATGAGATCTACCGTCAGACGGAGGCGACGGCGCAGGCGCGACGGTTCGCGACGGCGACAGCGGCCTCGCTCATCTTCCCGTTCGCGCCCCACCTTGGAGCCGAGGTGTACGAGCGGCTGACCGGTGGCCGCGTCTGGACCGAGCCGTGGCCCGCGCCGGACCCCGACATGCTCCAGGCTGAGACGTTCGAGCTCGTCTGCCAGGTCAACGGCAAGGTACGCGACCGCATCACCGCCGGCACGGGCGCATCGCGTGACGAGCTGATCGCCCTGTGCAGGGACTCGCGCGGCGTTCAGTCCTACGTCGACGGCAACGAGGTCGCCAAGGTGATCGTCGTGCCCGACAAGCTGGTCAACTTCGTCGTCCGCTGAACCGTGACCGAGCCGCCGCCGTACGTCGCGGTCGTCGGCGGCTCGCAAGCCACCGCCGACCAGGACCGAGCCGCCGAGGAGGTGGGCTCCGGTCTCGCGCACGCTGGCGCGATCGTGGTCACCGGCGGCCGCGGCGGGGTGATGGAGGCAGCCTCGCGCGGAGCGCGCCTGGCCGGCGGGATCGTCGTCGGACTGCTCCCCGGGACCACGCGCGAGGAGGCGAACGAGTGGGTCACGGTCGCGCTCCCGACCGGGCTGGGAGAGCTCCGAAATGGGCTCGTCGTCCGGTCGGCTGACGTCGTCGTGGCGGTCGGTGGCGCATACGGGACGCTCTCGGAGATCGCGCTGGCGCTCGCGTCGGGCGTCCCGGTCATCGGCCTGGATAGCTGGCCGATCGACGGGATCGAAGCGGTCACGAGCCCGTCGCAGGCGGTCACGCGGGCGCTCGAGCTGACGCGCGGCTGATCCGTCACACGGCCGCATAGACTCGGGGCACGATGCCGAACTTCAAACCCGCCTATCTGATCCACGGCGACGACCATGGCCGGATCGCCGAGCGTCGCGCGCGGCTGCGCAAGCTCGCTGAATCGCAGAGCGGGACCGAGGGACTCGAGCTGTTCGAGGGTGATCAGGCGACGCCCGATGCGGTCGCGCTGGCGCTCGACTCGATGACGCTCGCGCTCGGCAGGCGGTTCATCATCGTCGACGGCGTCGAGCGCTGGAAGGACAAGGAGCTCGATGCGCTCGGCCCCGCGGTCGAGGCGATCGCCCCTGACACGACGGTCGCGTTCTTCGCCCGCGAGGACAGCCGCAACCGCGCGCCCGAACGCCTTCACGCGCTCGTCCAGGGGGTGGGCGGAGAGATCAGCCCCGAGGCGAGCCTCAAGCCGTGGGAGCTCCCGAAATGGGTGATCGCGCGCGCCGCGGAGCAGGGGATCGAGCTCGATCCCGATGCGGCCCGGGCGCTGATCCGCCACGTCGGTGACCGCCAGCAGCGGCTGCTGCGCGAGCTCGAGAAGCTCGCCCTCGGTGCCGGCGACGCCGACGGCCCAGGCGAGGACCGTGACCACGACGGCGACGGCGACAGTGGCGGCCGGCTGATCCTCGATGCCGATCAGATCCAGGAGCTGACCGCGCCATCGGCCGAGCGCAAGGCGTGGGCCGTCGCGGATGCGATCGTGGCCGGCGATCGCCGCGGCTCGGTCGCCTCCTACCTGGCGCTCCGCGAGCACGGAGAGCGCCTGCCGGGACTGCTGTACTGGATCTCGCAGCGGCTGCGCGTCGCGCACGACGTCGCGGTCTCCGTCGAGCGGGGCGAGCCGCCTGCTCAGATCAAGCGCCGCCTGCGGATGCCCTCCCGGGCCGCCGATCGACTGATCGCCGACGCGCGTCGGGCCGGAGCCGACCGGCTGCGCGCCGCGATCTGCGAGATCGCCGACCTCGAGCTGGCCTCGCGCGGCGGTGGCCGCGGCGGCGCCGGCGAGGACACCGAGGCGCTGCTCTTCATCGAGCGAATCGCGGCTTGAGCACGGGCTCGGAGCCGCGGCCCGACCGGGGCTCGGACTGCGTGCCAATCGAGGGCGGCATACAGGGTCACGGCAGCGAGTGGACCTGCGAGTGGATCACGAGCACGATCGCTGCGACCACCGCGGCCATCACGATCAGCGTCATCAGCCGGCCCAGCCAGCGCCGCGACCGCAGTGACGGGTTCAGCGGCCGCTCGGGACGCACGTAGAGCGCGTCGGCGCGCTGGACCGGGAGCTTCGCCGTCTCGTCTCCGCGTGGCTGGCGTCGTGTCTCCGGCTCGCGACCGCCGCGACGGGCGTCCTCGTCGCGCGGACGGCGTCGCGATTCTTCCTCGCGGACCCGACGACGAGCCTGCGCCTCCTCGGCCGCGTGGCGCTCCTCGGTCTCGCGCGCTTGGGTCAACCGTTCGACGGTCGCCTCGCTGGCCGTCACCCGCGTCCGTAGCCGCTCGACCTCCGCGCGCTGCTCGTCGAGCGCGTGGGTCGCGTTCTGCAGCCGCTCAGCCGACTCGCGGGCCCTTACACGCGTGGTGTCGAGCTCGGCCGCGGTTGCGTCGAGCTGGGTGCGCGCCATTGCCGCCAGATCGAGGTCGGCGCGCAACTTCGCTACCTCGGATCGCAGCCGGAGCGCCTCCGAGCGCTCGTCCTCGAGCGCCTGGTCTGCCGACTGGCGTTTGGCGTATTCGCGGTCCTTGGCGCGCTCGGCCTCGGTCAGCCTGATTCGGAGCCGCTCGATCTCCTGTTCGCGGTCGCTGGCCGACGGGCGCGCCGACACGGGGTCGGTCCGGATCCGCGGCGCGCGAGCCTCTGGCGCCTGCGATGTCCTCGCCCGGCGTCCGCGGGCTCTCGCCTGGGACTGCGTGAGCTCGACGGCGACGTCCGGCGCGACTGACAGCTCCAGCTGCTCGGCCTGATCGAGCGCGACCGGGATCCGGAACGCGGCGATCCACAGCTCCCCGTCCTCGGCGGCCCACGGTTTGTGCTCGAGGTCGGCCAGCGCACGGCGCTGGGAGCCGTCCGAGCGCACCTTCAGCGTCAGCGTCGGGCGAACGAACCTGCGACCGCGGACGCCGAACCAGCGCCCGCTGACCAGCAGCTGGCCCGAGGGATCGACTCCGAAGTGCTCGAGTTCGAACGTGATCCGGTCGGCGCCGGGGTTGCCGTCATCGATGTTCTCGCTCGCCATCGTCTGGTAGCCGTTGAGAGCCCGGATCGGGATCCTGCGGCGGCCTGGGCCGACGCTCGCAGAGCGGCGCTAGGAGCGACGCAGCCGAGCGGCGCGCGACTTCTTGCGGGCACCGCTGTTGCGATGCAGAGCACCGCGCTTTACGGCCTTGTCGATCGCCCTGACGAGCACGCGGTGCTCGTTCTCGGCCACTTCCGCGTCACCGTCGGCGACGGCGCGCTCGAGGCGCCGGAAATAGGTCTTGATCGAAGACGTGTAGCGACGATTCTCGAGCCGCTCCCGTTCGGCGCGCTGAATCCGCTTCTTCTGTGAGTGAATATTGGCCATGAAAACAAGCGACCGCGGGTGCCCGCGGCCGCGCGTACTATAGCGCGCTCGTGTCCGTTGAGAGCACCGTCGTCGGCGAGCAGCCCCCGCCACAACCACCGCCTCCAGCGCGACGTCGCCTCGCGCTGAGCACGGCGATCTTCGCGCTGGCCACGGCTCTGTCGCGGATCGCCGGGCTGGGGCGCGAGGTCGTTCAGGCCAGCTTCTTCGGGACCACCCAGGCGGCGTCTGCGTTCACGGTCGCGTCGCAGATCCCGAACCTGTTCAGCAACCTGTTCTCGCAGGCCGCCCTGTCGGCGGCCTTCGTACCCGTCTTCACCGAGCTGATGCAGCAGGGGCGCAAGCGCGAAGCGCTGCGGCTCGCATCGTCGCTGTTCTGGCTGATCCTGGTCGTGCTCGGGGGCCTGACGATCCTCTGGCTGGGGGTCGCCGGGCTGATCATGCCGCTGTTCACCGGCACCCTGAGCGCCTCGGCGACGATGCTGACCGCCGGCCTCTCGCGCGTGCTGTTCCCGGTCGTGTTGCTGCTGAGCCTGACCGGGCTGCTGGTCGGGATCCTGCAGTCCTACGACCATTTCACGATTCCCGCGCTCGCTCCGGCGGTCTGGAACATCGTGATCGTCGTCGGGCTCGTGATCCTGCACGGCCGGTTCCACGGCCAGGACGCGGTCTACGCCTATGCGATCGCCTGGCTGGTCGCGACCGTCGTGCAGATGCTGATGATCGCCTGGGCGGTGCGCAGGATCGATTTTCACTTCTCGTTCGTGATGGATTACAGGGACCCGCGCGTGCGCGAGGTGCTGATCCTGTTCCTGCCGGTAACGCTGAGCATCGGGATCATCAACCTCGACGTGTTCCTCAATGCGGGCCTCGGGGCGCTGGTCTCACCGGCTGCCCCGGCGGCGATCAACGACGCGTTCAGGATCTACATGCTGCCCCAGGGGATCTTCTCCGTCGCAGTCGCGACGGTCCTGTTCCCGACCCTCAGCCGCCTCGCCGCTCGCCGCGACGCCGGCGGTATGCGGCGGACGCTCGGCAACGGGATGCGTCAGATCAACCTGCTGCTGATTCCGTCGGCGGCGCTGATGGCGGCGCTGGCGATGCCGATCACTCGGCTCGTCTACCAGCGGGGGGCGTTTACCACCACCTCGACCCATCTCGTCTCGACGGCGCTCTTCTGGTTCGCCTTCAGCCTCCCGTTCGCGGGCCTCAATCTGCTGCTCGGGCGGACGTTCTTCGCGCTCAAGCGCCCCTGGATCCCGACCAAGCTCGCGGCGATGAACATGGCCGTTGACCTGGTCGTGTCACTCGCCCTGTACAAGCCGTTCGGGATCGCCGGGCTCGTGATCGGAACGGTCGCCGCCAACGTCGTCATGACGTGGCTACAGCTCAGACGCCTGCGGACGGGGTTCAACGGCCACCTCGAGGGCACGCAGACGACGATGATCACCGTGCGGATCCTGATCGCGACGGCGATCATCACGCCGGTCGGCTATCTGATCTGGAAAGGGCTCGAGTCCGCGCTCGGCGTCTCGCTCGTCGCACAGATCGTGTCGGTCGGGTTCGCCCTGGCCGTCGCGACCGCGCTGTACGCCTGGTTGGTGCTGCTGATGCGGATCCCCGAGGCGCGCCAGATCCAGTCGCTCGTCCGCGACCGGATGCTCGGACGGCTGATCTCGCGTTAGCGACGCGTTGGGCGGCGCGGGCTGATCTCGCGTTAGGCCACGTTTTGGGCGGCGGACCTCCTACCCTTGAACTCCGCCGATGCCTGATCAATCCCGGATTCGCAACTTCTCGATCATCGCCCACATCGACCACGGCAAATCGACCCTGGCCGACCGGATCCTCGAGCTCACCCACACCGTCGACCCGCGCTCGATGCGCGCCCAGGTGCTCGACTCGATGGATCTCGAGCGCGAGCGCGGGATCACGATCAAGGCGCAGGCGGTCCGGGTGTTCTACGAGTCCCCCCGTGACGGCCAGACCTACCAGCTGCAGCTGATCGACACGCCCGGCCACGTTGACTTCACCTACGAGGTGTCGCGCTCGCTCGCCGCCTGCGAGGGCGCGCTACTCGTCGTCGACGCCTCGCAGGGCGTCGAGGCGCAGACCGTCGCGAACACGTATCTCGCGGTCGAGTCCGGGCTGGAGCTGATTCCGTGCCTGAACAAGGTCGACCTGCCCGGCGCCGAGCCCGAGCGCGTCGCCGGGGAGGTAGCCGATCTGCTCGGCGAGCCGGCCGACAGCGTCCTGCGGATCAGCGCCAAGACGGGGGAGGGAGTGACGGCCGTGCTCGACGAGCTGATCGAGCGCGTGCCGCCGCCCGATGGTGACCCCGACGCGCCGGCTCGGGCGCTGATCTTCGACTCGGAGTTCGACCAGTACCGCGGCGTGATCGCCTACATCCGGGTCGTCGACGGAACCTTCACCAAGGGTGAGGCGATCCGCGCGATGCAGGCTGGGATCGAGGCCGAGATCGACGACATCGGGTTCTTCACGCCGGAGATGACCTCGGCGAAGGCCCTGTCGGCCGGCGAGGTCGGCTTTCTGATCACCGGCATCAAGGACGTCACCAAGCTGCGCGTCGGCGACACGCTGACGACCAAGCGCAACGCGGCGACGGAGCCGCTGCCGGGCTACCGCGAGGTCAAGCCGATGGTCTTCTGCGGCCTGTTCCCGATCGACTCCGAGGACTACGCCGACCTCCGTGACGCGCTCGAGAAGCTGTCGCTCAACGATGCGGCCCTCTCGTGGGAGCCCGAGACCAGCGATGCGCTCGGGTTCGGCTTTCGCTGCGGCTTTCTGGGGCTCCTGCACATGGACATCGTGCGCGAGCGCCTCGAGCGCGAGTACGACCTCGAGCTGCTCGCGACGATGCCGAGCGTCGAGTACGAGGTGACGCTGACCGACGGGACGATCCTCCCCGTCCATTCGCCGAACGACATGCCGGACCCGTCGAAGGTGGCCGAGGTCCGCGAGCCCTACATCCGCGCCTCGATCCTGACGCCGAAGGAGTTCGTCGGGCAGATCCTGGAGCTCTGCCAGGAGCGCCGCGGTGACCATTCCGGGATGCACTACCTGTCGGCCGAGCGGGTCCAGATCACCTATGACCTGCCGCTCGCCGAGATCGTGCTCGACTTCTTTGACCAGCTCAAATCGCGCACGCGCGGGTACGCGTCGCTCGACTACGAGCTGATCGGCCTGCGCGAGTCCGATCTCGTCAAGCTCGACATCCTGCTCGCCGGCGATCCGATCGACGCACTCTCGATGCTGGTTCACCGCAGCAAGGCGCAGACGGCCGGCCGCGTGCTGACCGAGAAGCTGCGCGAGAAGATCCCGCGCCAGCAGTACGACGTTCCGATCCAGGCGGCGATCGGCTCGCGGATCGTCGCGCGCGAGACGATCAAGGCCTACCGCAAGGACGTGATCGCCAAGTGCTACGGCGGTGACATCAGCCGCAAGCGCAAGCTGCTCGAGCAGCAGAAGAAGGGCAAGCAGCGGATGAAGCAGGTGGGCCGGATCGAGGTCCCGCAGGAGGCGTTCTTGGCCGTGCTCGAGCTCGGCGAGAAGTGACGCCGGGGCCGGCCGATCTCGTTATGTCGAAACGAGGCTTCATCGCGCAGCTGCCGGAGCAGGGGGAGCCGGAGATCGGCCAGGAGCTGATCCGGATCCGCTACGACGACGGCCGCTGCGAAGAGCTGCGCCTGCACGACTACGCGCGCGTGTACTCGTTCCCGGGCCTCTACGAGCAGATCGTCCGCGACCGCCTGGAATGCTGCTCCCCAGAGCAGATCGCATCGATGCTCGCCCAGGCGGTCGACGAGATCGGTTGGGATCGGGCGCAGGTGCGGGTGATTGATCTCGCCGCCGGCAACGGGATGTCCGGCGAGGCCCTGGTGAAGCGCGGCCTGAAGCCGGTCCTCGGGACCGACATCGTCGCTGCCGCCCGCGACGCGGCACTGCGAGACCGCCCGAACGTCTACGGGGCGTATGAGACGCTTGACCTGCTCGCGCTCACGCCGGAGCAGACGACGGCGATCGCGGCGTGCGACGTGAACGCGGTCTCGTGCGTGGCACCGGTCGGCAACGCTGCAGACCAGCTGCCGCCGTCCGCGCTGATCGCAGTGATCCGGCTGCTCGCGCCCGACGCGCTGATCGCGTACATGCACGACCCGACGTTCGGCGTTCCCGATCCGATCACGCCCGACCTGTTGGGCGAGCAGCTCGGTGACGGAGTGCGCACGCGCCAGCTCGAGCGCCGCCGGTACGTGCACCGGCGAACCGTCGGAGGGCAGCCGTACGAGATGGACGGCGTGATCCTGCGCGTCACGCGGGCCTAGCGTCCGTGCGTACTGCGGTGGTGACCGGTGCGGCACGAGGGCTGGGAGCGGCGATCGCCGGCGCGCTGGCCGCCGAGGGATGCTCGCTTGTGCTCGTCGACATCGTCGAGGCGGCCGCGACCGAAGCTGAGGTCGGAGCGCTTGGCGTAGAGGTGCTGAGCTTGCAAGCGGACGTGTCGTCCGAGCGTGCCGTCTCCGCGCTCGCCGCAGCGACGATCGAGCGGTTCGGCTCGGTCGACGTGCTCGTCAACAACGCGGGTGTCTCACTGCTGGAGCCTGCCGAGCGCACAACAGCGGCGCAGTGGCGACGGGTGCTCGACGTCAACCTCACGGGGCCGTTCCTGCTGTGTCGCGAGCTCGGGTCCAGGATGCTGGCGGATGGCGGCGGATCGATCGTCAACGTCGCGTCGATCGCCGGGCTCCGCGGAGTCTCGCACCGCTCCGCGTACAACTCGTCCAAGCACGGACTCCTCGGCTTGACCGCGACGCTGGCGGCCGAATGGGGCGGCCGTGGGGTCCGCGTCAACGCCGTCTGCCCGGGCTGGATCAAGACCGAGATGGACGCCGAGGACCAGGCGAGCGGCGGCTATACCAACGCCGACATCGAGAACCAGGTGCCGATGGCGCGCTTCGCGACCCCCGAGGACGTCGCTTCGGCCGTGTGCTTCCTCGCCGACCCGACGCGGAGCGCCTTCGTCAACGGGGTGGCGTTGCCCGTCGACGGCGGCTGGACAGCGGACGCCAGCTGGACCTCGCTGCGCCTCGCGACCCGCCGCGGCGGATGAGAGCGCGGCTGCCTGATCCCGGACTGCCCGGCGAGGCAGGCGGGGCTTAGACCCAGTCGCTGCCGGGGCCGTGGCGCTGGCCCGGCGCGTGGTACGGCCGATGGCGCGGCCAGCCGTAGTGGCGCGCGTAGACGAACGGGCCACGGTGGATCGAGCGCCGGCCGCCGACCACCAGGAAGAGGATGCAAATGGTCACGAACACCACGGTCGCGGCGAGCAACATCGCGGCGGTCACCGCGATCAGCGGGATCGCGACCAGGATCAGGATCGGGTTGGTTCGCATCGTCGTCAGCGCCCAACCGGCCGTCGAGCGCCGGCGCGAGGGGGTCCGGCGGTCGGTCCGCGGGAGGTCCGCGACGGTCTCCTCGAGCTCCCCGTACGTGCGAGCCTTGAGCGCGGCGCTGACGCGTTGCTCGAGCTCGTCGTCCCCGATCCGGCCCTCGGTATGGGCCTTGTGGAGGCGATCGACGAACTGCTCGCGCTCCTGATCGGATGCCCTCAGATGGCCGCGCCTGTTCACACCCGCGAGGCTAGCGCGCGACCGCGACGTCCGCAAATGATTGCGACCCTGATCGTGGTCATGCCGCGGCCGCGTGCGACCGCGGCAGCGCGGCGGCGACCGCGAGCCGGCTCGCCTCGATCGCGCTCGCCCACGCGATCTCCGACAGGACGCCGGGCGCGGCGACCATGTCCCCCGCGATGAACGCGCCGTCGCCTCGATCGATCGCGGGCCGGTCGCGCCACGTCTGCCCCGGCATATCGAGCGCGCCGGTGCGTCCGTCCATCACCTGGCGCCGCCGCCACGTCTCGCGCTCGCGCCAGCCGGCGAAGGTCGCGTCGAGCAGCGCCTCGAGCCTCTGCGCGGCCGCATCGACGGACTCGTCAGGGCGGATCGGCATCTGCGCCTGGATCAGCTCCTCGCCGGCGGGGGCGAGCGAGCGATCGGAGGCCGTGTAGCGCTCTACCCAGCCGGTCTCCTGGAGGTCCACGATCACGAACGGATCGCCGCGGCGCGACCGCAGCGCGAGGTCGAGGCACACCGCGCGGCCGCTAGTCCATTTCAAACTCTCATCATCGAGCAGCGCCCGCGCGTCGGCGAGCTCGGTCGCGACGATCACCGGCGGCTCGGGCAGCTCCCGCGCGCGCTCGCCGGTGTGGATCGTGATGCCGAGCTCGAGCGCGCGATCACGCAGCCGCGCGATGATCGCGCTCCAGCCGCCGATCGGGAAGCGCGCCGTCGGCGGCGCGGTCAGCAGTCCCCGCACGAGCGGCTCCCACAGGAACGCGGCCGACAGCTCCCCGGGGTCGTGGTGGTAGGTGAGGATCCCGGCGGTGCGTGCGAGCGCGGTCGCCGCCTCGTCGCCGACCTGGTCGCCCGCCCAGGTGTGGAAGTCGAGCTCGACCGGTGCGCTTTGCCCGCGCAGCCGCAGCGCCGCGATCGTCGCTCCGACCGCCGGAACGCGCCGGATGTCGTCGCGCCAGCGAAAGCGCACGCCCGACAGCGGCGGGCGCACAGAGGGCGGGAGCAGATCGCGCTCGCCCAGCCAGCGCCAGAACGGGCTGCTCGACAGCAGCGCGTGAGGACCGAGGTTGGCCTTGTAGCGGCCGGACAGGCTCCGCGCTCGCCCTCCGAGCTGCTCATGGGCTTCCAGGAGCCGCACCGGCGCTCCCTGCTCGGCGCAGGTGATCGCCGCGGTCAGCCCCGCGATGCCGGCTCCAACGACCGTGATCCGTTCCATCGTGCGCTCCTCGTGAGGGGACTTTGTCTGTGGCGAGGACCGTACGCCGAAACTGGCTCGATGTTAAGGTCCAGTTCTGATGCAAAAAGGGGAGCCAGTCTCCGGTCCCGAGGTTCTGCTGGACCTCATCCCCGGTGCCGGCGCGTTGCACGCGCGCCTCGAGCAGAGCCTCCGCGATCAGGTCCGCAGCGGGCGCCTGGCGCCCGGCGCGCGGCTGCCCTCCTCGCGCGCGCTCGCGGCCGAGCTCGGCGTCTCGCGCGGCGTCGTGCTCGAGGCCTACGGTCAGCTCGTCGCCGAGGGCTACCTGGTCGCGAGCCAGGGCGCGCCGACCCGGGTCGCCGGCGGGGCCGGCTCCGAGCTCGCGCCGCTGGCCGCTCGACTGCCTCAGCCGCGGTACGCATACCGCTTCGATCCCGCGCTGCCCGACCTCGCAGCGTTCCCGCGCGATCGCTGGCTGCGCTCGCTGCGTGCCGCCCTGCGCGACGCGCCGTACGACGCGCTCGGCCACGGCGATCCACGCGGGGCGCCGGAGCTGCGAAACGCGCTGATGGAATATCTCGGGCGAGCGCGTGGAGCCGCCCCCGAGCCCGAGCACACCCTCGTCTGCGCCGGCTTCACCCAGGGCTTCGGCCTGCTCTGCACGTCGCTGCGCGAACGAGGGATCGAGCGGATCGCGATCGAGGATCCGGGCTGGGCACGGCACCGGATGATCGCCGAGGGTCGCGGCCTGCAGCCGGTCCCGATCCCGACCGACGCGAGCGGGCTCGATGTCGCCGCGCTGGCGGCATCGGGCTGTGAGACCGTCGCTGTCACGCCTGCGCATCAGTTCCCGACGGGCGTCGTGATGTCATCCGAGCGCCGGGCGGCGCTCCTGGCCTGGGCCGACGAGGTCGAGGGGCTGATCGTCGAGGACGACTACGACTCGGAGCTGCGCTTCGACCGCGGCCCGCTCGGCGCGCTCCAGGGCCTCGCGCCCGAGCGCGTCTGTCACATCGGCTCGGTGAGCAAGCGCCTGATCCCGTCCCTGCGGCTCGGCTGGATCCTGTGCCCGTCGTGGCTGACCGGCGAGCTGACGTTCGCGAAGGGGCTCGCCGACGGCGGCACGCCCGTGATCGAGCAGCTCGCACTGGCCCAGTTCGTCGCCCGCGGCGAGCTCGATCGCCATCTGCGGCGGATGCGGATCCGATACCGGCGCCGTCGCGAGGTCGCGGTGCAGGCGCTCGCCGCGGCGCTACCCGAGGCGTCCGTGACCGGGGTCGCGGCCGGGCTTCACGTGCACGCCGTCCTCCCGGCGGGCCGCAACGAGGCCGCGGCGCTGCGGGCGGCGGCGCAGGTGGGCGTGTCGATCGAGGGAGCCGCTGCGCATACCGTCTCGGGCGAGTTGCCGGCCGGCCTGCTGATCGGGTACGCGAATCTCGCCGAGGCGGCGATCGAGCGGGGGATCGCGCTGCTCGGCGAGGCGGTCCGCTAACCCGGGGGATCGCGCAGTCCGGCGCGGCGGTCCGCTAACCAGTGGAGTCGCGCTGCTCGGCGAGGCGGTCCGCTAGACGGGACGCCTGATGCCGACTTCGTCGAGGTGGGCGAGCAGGTCGCCCGGATCCTCGTAGACCCGGAACGCGCCGGCGTAGATCAGCTCCTCGCGACCGTATCCGCCGGACAGCAGGCCGATCCCGAACGCCCGCGCCCGCCGCGCGGCGAGCAGGTCCCAGACGCTGTCACCGACCACGATGCTGTCCTCGATGTCGACCCCGATTTGCGCCGCGGCGGTCAGGAACAGGTCGGGATCGGGCTTGGCATAGCGCACCTGATCGCGCGTGATCATCGGCGTATCGGGTGGCAGGTCTAGCAGCTCGAGCGCGAGCCTCGCGTACCGTTCGGCGCCGCTGGTAGCGATCGCCCACGGCACCCCGTGGACCGTCAGCTCCTGGAGCAGCCGCGCCGCGCCCGGCAGCGGCGTGACGCTCTCGAACAGGCGCAGGTAGGCCTCGGCGTGCAGCTCGGGCAGGCGGGCCAGCGTCTCGGCATCGAGGCTCTCCTCGAGCTCGCGCGCGAGCGCCGTCACGAACAGCCCCCCGCTCATCCCGATCCGCCGGTGGATCTTCCAGATCGAGAGCGAGATCCCCAGCTCCGCGAGCGCCTCGCGCCAGGCGAGCACGTGCTGGTACACGCTGTCGATCAGCGTCCCGTCGAGGTCGAACAGGAACGCGGGCCGGCTGCGTTGGCGGTCGGGATCGTCGATCTGGGACATCGCGCGCTGACGGTAGTGTCGCTCACCCAGTCGCGGTCTGCTCTCGGGCGCGTGGGAGAATCGCCGCCGATGGATCTCGGCATCGAGGATCGCGCCTGCATCATCACCGGCGGCTCGCGCGGGATCGGACTCGAGGTCGCCCGCAAGCTGACGGCCGACGGCGCTCGAGTACTGCTCGTTGGCCGTCACGAGCAGTCACTCCAGGCGGCCGCGGCGCGATGCGGACGCGATCGGCGAGCTCGCTGGCTGGCGCTCGACGTGACCGATCCCGAGGCGGGCGAGCGGACCCGAGACACATGCGTCTCGCACTTCGGCCGCCTCGACATGCTCGTCAACGGCGCCGGCATGACCACGGCGCGCGCACTCGAGCAGCTCACCGACGAGGACTGGCAGGCCTACTGGGAGATCAACGTGATGGCCCCGATGCGCCTGATGCGCGCGTGCGTACCGGTGATGACGCGGGCGGGGTGGGGGAGGGTGGTCAACATCAGCACCTCTTCGGGCAAACGCCCCGGCCAGCGCAACGTCGCCTACTCGGTGACCAAGGCGGCCGAGCTATCGCTGTCGCGCGCGTACGCCGACGTCTACGCGGCGCGCGGGGTGCTGATCAACGCGGTCGCGCCGGGTCCGGTCGCGAGCGAGCTGTGGCTCGATCCGGGCGGGCTCGCCGACCAGACGGCCGAACAGCAGGGCAGGACCCGCGAGCAGGTGCTCGAGTCGGTCGCGGCCGGGCTTCCGATCCGCAGGCTCGGGACCGCCGACGAGATCGCCAACGTGATCGTGTTCCTGTGCTCGGAGGCCGCCTCGAACGTCGTCGGCGCCGCGTGGTCGGTCGACGGGGGCGCCGTTCCCGTGATCATCTGAGCGCGGAGCGGGTGCCCAGGCTGGCGCAGGGGACCGTAGCCTCGGAACGCTCACCGGTTATATGCCGGGCAACGTTCCAATCCACGTGCCGCTGGCCGGTTCTGACCCGCCTAGGTAGGCTGAGCACCGCGATGAGCGCCGTGGGCAAGAGCTATCCCCCGACCACGTATGCCGTTGGGCGCGAGAAGGTGAAGGAGTACGCGTTCGCGGTCG
>DATNKY010000466.1:0-4298 GCA_035603155.1 Solirubrobacteraceae bacterium | reverse complement strand
CGGTCGTCCATTCGGTGATCCGCGGCAACGGCGACCCGTTGCGTGAAGCGCGAGCCGCGCTGCCCGCACTCATCTCGGTCGCGTAACGGCACGCAGCCGGCCGTTCGGAGCTCACCGGAGAGCGAAGAGCACTTTGCCGTTGCGGTCGTTCCGGGCGGCGTGGGTGATCGCTTCGCGGTAGTCGTCGAGCGCGTAGGTCGCCTCGACGGGGGCGGCGAGGGTGCCGTCGGCGACCAGGGTGGCAAGCTCGTGGTAGGTCTGCGCGACCGTCTCCCGGGCCGTCCTCTGCAGCCACAGGTTCACCCAGTAGCCGTGAACGCTCAGCCCCCGGAAGATGAGATTCACGACCGGGATGGTCACCGGCTGTCGGGCACGGGCGGTGTAGCTGACGATCTGGCCCTCGACCTTCGACAGGGACGCGAGCTGCGCCACCGGCTCCCCACCGACCGCGTCCAGAATCAATTCGAGAGACGCGTCGCCGAGCGCGTCGGAGGCCTGTTTGACCAGATCGGCGCCCTCGACGAGCACGACATCGGCGCCGGCATCCAGCAACGGCTTGACAGATTCTGCCCGCCGCACGACGTTTAGCGTGCGTAGGCCGGCGTGCGCGGCGAGAGCCAGGACGTATCCGGCGGTTGCGGAGCTCGCCCCCGTTTGCGCCACCCATGCGCCGGGCGCGAGCTTGACGTAGCCGTGCAACAGACAGTACGCGGTGATCGGGTTGATGCCGAGCATCGCCAATTGCAGCGGGTCGCCGTCGAGGTCCACGGTCACGGCGTTACGTTCGTCGAGGACTGTCTGCTCGCGCCAGGTGGCTTGTTCGAGCGTCGGGACGACCAGCACCCGCGTTCCGACACGCGATCCGTCGACGCCTTCGCCGACGGCGATCACGCGACCGACTCCCTCCGCGCCCAGCGCCGCGGGCAGCTCCGGGCGCACCCCATAGATGCCCCTGATCAGGTTCAGATCCGACGGGTTGATCGGCGCCGCCTCGATCGACACCGCCAGCTGGCCGGGGCCAGGATCCGACGGATCGATTTCGGCGAGCTCGACGACATCGGTTGGTGCGCCGAAGCTAGAAAGCTGAAGCCTCTTCACGGGATCCTCCTCGAATGGCCGACCAGCCGCGTCGGGTTGCTCGTGATCGAAAGTCGGGTCGATCTATGCGGAGGTTGGCTCGGCTAGGGAGCCGTTCGCATCGGGGCTCCCTAGTGTTGGCGTGCACGTGTCCTAACGGGACCGCCACCCGCTCATCTCCACGCTGACTGTCGCCACTAGACCTTTGCGACACTCTCGTCCGATGGCTGAGAGCGCAACGGGTCAAATCATCGAAGGGCTCTGGCGGTTCGAGGCGCTACATCCTGACTGGACCGAACAGGAGGGTGGCGAGGATGGCTGGGAGCAAAGCATCGCGTGGTGGGCGGTCGCGGCTGCGGACGGGCTCGTCTTGATCGATCCGCTCGTCGATGACTGGGACGCGGTCGATCGATTCGTAGCCGGCGGGGGCGGCTGTACCGGCGTCGTTCGCACTTGCCACTGGCATCAGCGCAGCATCGTTGACGTCGTGAGCCGGTACGACGTGGACGTCTGGGCGAGACCCTATCCAGATGATCGCGTGCGTTATGCCGTTGACCATGCGGCGGGCGATCGTGACGAGCTCTTCGGCGCGTTGCGGGTTATCGATGTCGAGCGCGCCGACGAGATTGCCCTATGGCTACCCCGGCAGCGGGCGCTTATCTTCGGCGACGCGATGATCCGGACTCGCGCCGGCGAGCTCAGAGTTTGCCCGGAGTCATGGACACAACCTGAGGGCGGCCCCGCGCGTCTGCGCTCCTTGCTCAGCGCTCTCTCGGGCCTCCCCGTCGAGCATGTCCTGGTGTCTCACGGCCCGCTGGTCCTGGGCGATGGACTCGCGTCTCTGCGCGGTGCCACATCCTGACGGCACCCCTTGCCTGACCCGGTTCAGGCCGTCGCTCCGACAACAATGTCGTCTTTGGTGCTCTCGATGATCCCGAACAACTCTGACCGTTCTTGCGTCAGTCCGATCAAGTTAGGTTGACGCGATCGCCGCGGTGAATCGCGCCACCTGCGATCACCTCGCAATAGACGCCAACATCTGCCCGATTGTGCTGCGCGGCGGCGCGCAGAATTCCAGCGTCACGCGGCAGGTCGCCCTGCGGTAGCGTCGTCATGACGCAACGGGGACAGCCGCCTGTGATCCGCAAGCGGACCTCGTCGCCGATCGCGACCGTACGGTCGATCCAGTCGTTCTCCACGAAACCGTGTGCAGCCGGCGCGGTCGAGACGACGATGTTCGGCCGAAACCGTCGCACCTCGAAGCGTCCCTCCGGATACAGCTCGCGGAGGCGATCGATCGTTGCCGTCGTCAGCAGGTGCACGACGGCGAGATCGAAAAACGTCCCCGCGGGCAATTCCCACTCGGTCACCGTGTCCCTGAACTCGAGACCATCCATGTCGGGCCAGTACTCCTCAGCCTGCGCGCCCGACAAGTCCTGAGCACCAGGCGCCTCGGCGAACGCGACCTCGCGGCCGAGCGCACTCGAGAGGATAGGCGCCAGATCGGACTGGTCGCTGGTTACGACCGTCCCATCGGGCAGGGTCACGCGGACCGCGGGCATCTTCGATCCCCTCTGCGGAGGCTCCGTGTAGGCGGCTCGAAAGTCGAAGAAGTTGCCCCACTTGCGTGGATTCTTCGCACCCGCGACCCGACCAGTCGACGGGTCGACGACGGCGAACTGCCGATCGCCAACGAGGCCCCGCTCCGTCACCTCGGCGGCGTTGCACTCCTCACCCATCATCGACTTCACCGGGTAGCGCCACAGCGCAACAACCGAACCCTCGTCTGTGTCAGCAGAACCGAATTGCGGTGGATTACTTTGCATGTCGGGACCTCTTGCGGCCAACGTGATTGATATGCAGTCCGTCAAGGCCAATGTTGCGCGGGGCTCCGTCGGCCGGGGTGAAGCTGACCCACAGCCGAATCACGATCTGATAGCGGTGACGTGCGACCAGTCGCTTACCGCGTCTGTTTGGCGTGAGCATCACGGCGATCGCGCCGGCGGTAGACATCTCCAGGTGTGCTCGGGCGAACACGAATCGCCGCGGCGCGGGCTGAAGGAGCGTGGCCGCTGAGGCGAAATTGTCAAGCCACGCAGTCTCCAACACGTCCGCTGTCCCGGCTCCCGGGAGCGTCAGCGTGAAACCGACGGTCCCGTTGCGCTTCGTCCGCACGCGCGTGATCGTGAACTCGTTATTGGACAGCGCGACCGTGTAGGTGACCGCGGTTTCCGCGCGCTGGCCGTCCTTTGAGGTGGCGGTCACGGTGAAGGCGTGCTGACCGAGGGCGCTGGTGTCGATTGGCTTGCCGGCCGCGACCGTCCCCGCGCAGGACGCGAGCCCGGGGCTGTTGGCCCCGTCCTCGCAGCGGTACCCGGCGATGACGAGTTGCCCGCGCTGGTAGCTGGCCCCGCTGGTCGGGCTGGTGATCTGGACCGATGGCGCCGCCGCGATTGCGACCGCGGGCGGCTCGTCGATCGTGAGCGTGAACGGCTCGATCGCGTTCGGCGTGGTCCCGTTGCTCGCCGTGACGTCGAAGGTGTAGACGCCGCCGTCGCCGGCCGCGGGCGTTCCCGAGATCGATGCAGTGCCGTCGCCGTTGTCCTTGAACGAGACTCCGGACGGGAGCGACCCAGCGGGAATCGAGAGCGCAGCCGCGGGGAAATCGTGACCCGTACCGATTATGAAGCTGCCCGGCGACCCGACCTTGAATGTCGCCGCTCCGGGGCTGGTGATCGATGGTGGCTCGTCGATCGTGAGCGTGAACGGCACGATCGAGTTCGGCATGGTCCCGTTGCTCGCCGTGACGTCGAAGGTGTAGACGCCGCCGTCGCCGGCCGCCGGCTTTCCGGTGATCGATGCCGTGCCGTCGCCGTTGTCCTTGAACGAGACTCCGGACGGGAGCGACCCAGCGGGGATCGAGAGCACAGCCGCGGGGAAATCGTGACCCGTATTGATCGTGAAGCTGCCCAGCGATCCCACGTTAAACGTCGCCGACGCTGCACCTGTGATCGACGGCGCTTCGTCGATCGTGAGCGTGAACGGGATGACCGCGTTCGGGGTGATTCCGTTGCCGGCCGTGACCTCGAAGGTGTAGACGCCGCCGTCGCCGGCCGCGGGTGTACCCGAGATCGACGCCGTGCCATCGCCGTTGTCCTTGAACGAGACTCCGGACGGAAGCGACCCGGCGGGAATCGAGAGCGCCGTCGCCGCGGGAAAAT
>DATNKY010000107.1:0-6063 GCA_035603155.1 Solirubrobacteraceae bacterium | reverse complement strand
CGCCGGACGGTGTAAGAGATCTCCGTCACCGCGCGACAGAGTACGGTCACGGTCCGACAATGCATTCTTTCCCTGACTTGGTCAGGCCGCTGCACTCCGAGACCGTGACTCTCCGTTTCGAGTCAGAGCGGGACATCCCGGAAGTCCTGATCGCGCACCAGGATGATCCGACGCTGCACGCGCGGCTCGGACTGCCGCGGCCCCCGAGTGGCGCCGAGCTCGGGCGGCGGATCGAGCGCGCGCGCGACGAGCGGGCCAGCGGCCACGGTGCGCGCTTCACGATCCTCGAGCCCGGCTCCGACGTCTGCCGCGGCCAGCTCGACGTGCACCGCGTCGACTGGGACGATCTGCGCGCCGAGGCCGGGATCTGGGTCGCGCCCGGATTCCGCGGCCGCGGGCTCGGCAGTGCGGCGCTGCGGCTGGCCGCCGCGTGGCTGTTCGACGTGTGCGGGCTCGAGCGCCTCGAGCTGCTGACCGAGCCCGACAACGCCGCGATGATCGCCGCCGCGAAGGCAGCCGGGCTCGTGCAGGAGGGTGTCCTGCGCGCCTACGTCACCGAGCGCGATCGCCGCGTGGACCTGACGATCCTGTCGCTGCTGCCGGCCGATCTGGAGGACCGATGAAGGAGTGGCGCGTCCCGCTCCCCGTGGGCGTCCGGACTCCATTCGAGGTGTACGTCAACGGCGTCCGACAGGAGCTCGGGACCGATTACCGGGTCTCGAGCGGGGAGCTCGTCTTCGGGCGCGAGCTGATCTCCCAGAAGCTCGGCCTGCGCGCCTGGCTGATCGGCTTTTGGGGGATCGGCACGTATAAACGCAACGATGAGGTCGACGTGCGCTACGAGATCGATGGGCGGCCGATGCTCGCCCACGCGCTCGAGATCAAACCGCCAGATTCACCACCTCACGGCGAACCCACGGACGCAGGAGCTTGAGCGCGGACAGGATCGCCCGCGTCGCCGGCGAGCGGTTGAGCGTGTAGAAGTGGACGCCGGGCGCGCCCCGGGCCAGCAGCTCCGCGCACTGGAGCGTCGCGTAGGAGACGCCCAGTTCGAGCACCGCGTCGCCGTTCCCGGCGCGCAGCTCGAGCTGCGACGTCAGCGCCGGCGGGATCGTCGCCCCGCACAGCCCCGTGATCGTCTTGATCTGAGCGGTGCTCGTGATCGGCATGATGCCGGGGAGGATCGGCACCTCGATCCCCACTGCCCGCGCCTCGTCGACGAACCGGAAGTAGAGCTCGTTGTCGAAGAACAGGTTGGTGATCAGAAACGAGACGCCTGCGTCGACCTTGCGCCGCAGGCACTCGAGATCGCTCGTGAGGTCCGGCGAGTCGACGTGCACCTCGGGAAAGCACGCCGCACCGACCGAGAAGTCGTAGTCCTCGGCAATCAGCTCGACGAGCTCGGCGGCGTGCGTGAGGCCCTCCGCGTGCGGCGTCCAGGTCGTCTCACCGCGCGGCGGATCGCCACGCAACGCGAGCACGTTCTCGATCCCGGCAGCCACCGTCTCGCGCAGGATCTCGTGCAGCTCGTCGCGCGACGCTCCGACGCACGTCAGGTGCGCCATCGTCTCGATTCCGAGCTCCTGCTTGATCCACCGGGTCAGCTTCAGGGTCCGGTCGCGCGTCGAGCCTCCCGAGCCGTAGGTGACCGAGACGAAGTCGGGTTCCAGCGCGCGCAGCGACTCGAGCGCGAGGCCGAGCACCCGCTCCCCGTCGTCGGTCTTCGGCGGGAAGAATTCAAATGAGAAGACTGGCTCCTGCGCCTGAGCCAAGATTTCATCGATTCGCATTGGCGGACCTTATCACGACCTTGACAGACTTGTGTCAAGGTTGGGCCTCAAAACTAGACGGAAGACCAGCGCTCGCCGCCGCCGTCCGGGTCCTTGCGCGCGCGGCCGTCACGCTCGAGATGGTGCAGGTAGCAGAGCGTCTGGGTCAGCAGCCAGGCGCCGTTGTGGAATGAGATCGTCTCGCCGTAGATGTCCGGAGCGATCTCGAGTGCGGTCCGCGGACCCGCCGCCGCGAGCGCGGCAAGCGTAGCTTCCATCCGCTCGTGCACGAGCTTGCGGTTGCCCTCGATGTGCCCGTGGACGTCGACGAACGGTTTGCCGTGGCCCGACAGCGCGAGCCGGGCGTCGAGCCGGTCGACGCGGTCGAGCGATGTCAAGAACTCCGCCACCGGGTCGGGCGTGTAGCCGTAGTCGAAGAACAGCGAGATCCGCCCGAGCACGTGGTCGCCCGAGATCAGCAGCCGCCGCTCGGCCTGGAACAGACACACGTGGGACGGAGTGTGACCGGGCGTCTCGTGGACCGTCCAGGTGCCGAGCTCGGTCTCGATCTCGACGCCCGGAACGAGCTCGAGATCGGGTTCGATTTCGCGCGCGACGCCCGACGGCATGTCCTTGGTGCGCTCCACGAACGCGTCGATCGCCGCCTCCGGAACGCCGCTCTGGCGCCCGATCTCGATCCGCCTCGCGATCGCGGAGCGCCGCTCGCCGCCGCCGTTCGCGTCGTCCGGCAGCTCGGGCCGGCGGTGCATCCAGAACTGGCATCCGGTCCGGTCCCGGATCGGCGCAGCCTGGCCCCAGTGATCGGAGTGGGCGTGGGTGCAGACGAGCAGGCGCACCTGGTCGAGCTGGAGTCCGACCTGGTCCATCGCCCGCTCGAGCTGGGCCATCGAGCCCGGCTCGTGCATGCCGGTGTCGACGAGCACGATCCCATCGGAGGCCGCGATCGCCCAGGCGTTGCAGTGCGGGACGGGCGGCCACGGCAGCGGCAGGCGCAGCCGCCACAAACCGGGAAGGACCCGTTCGCCCCGTCCGAGCTCTCGCTGTCGTGCCACGATCAGGACACGATATTCGCGTCGGACTAGACTGCGGCGGCCGATGTCCAGCACCGCCGAGATCGCCAAGCGGTATTTTGCCGCGCTCGGCGCGCGCGATCTCGATGCCGCCGTTGCCTACTGGGCCCCGGGCGCGGTCGACAGGCTGGTGGGGGCCGAGGAGCTGATCGCTCCGGACGGGATCAGGCGCTACTTCGGAGAGTTGTTCGGCGCGTTTCCCGATTTCGCGATCGAGGTGATCGAGCTGACCACGGGCCGCGGCCGGACCGCCGTTCGCTGGCGCGCGAGCGGCACGTTCGCCGGACCCGGCCAGTTTCAGGGCTTCGTCTCCAACGGCGCGCGGATGAAGCTCGAGGGATGCGATGTGCTGACCGTGAGCGATGATCTGATCCAGCACAATGACGCCTACATCGACAGTGGCGATGTGGCCCGCCAGCTCGAACTGCTGCCGCCGGCGGGCTCGCGGGGGGAGGCCCGGTTGACCAAGCTCGCGAACGCACGCACCCAACTGCTCGCCAAGATCAACGGCGTCGACACCGAGCCGATCGCGGACGGGGTCTGGGTCGTCCGCGGCGGGTTTCCGCCCAAGATCATGAACGTCTACCTGATCGAGCAGGAGGGCGGCGTGACCGTGTTCGACGCCGGAGTGGCGGCGATGGGCAAGCCGCTGCGGGTCGCGTGTGCACGTCTCGGCGGCGCCAAGCGGCTGGTCCTCGGCCACGCCGACGCCGATCACCGCGGCGCCGCGCCCTCGCTAGGCGTGCCGGTCTACTGTCACCCGGCCGAGCGCATGGCGGCCGAAGCCGCCGATCCGTTCCGCCCCTATTGGGATCTCGACAAACTCGACCTCCACGGACGTGTCCTGCTCGCCAAGCTGCTGCCGATCTGGGACGGAGGTGCGGTCGCCGTGCACGACACGATCGCCGAGGGTGACGAGGTAGCGGGCTTTCGGGTGATCGACCTGCCGGGACACGCGCCGGGTCTGATCGGCCTGTTTCGCGAGTCAGACCGGCTGGCGTTGGTGTCGGACTGCGTCTACACGATCGATCTCCAGACCGGGCGCAAGCGTCCGCCGACCGTCCCGCATCCGGCCTTCGACGCCGACGTCGAGCAGGCCCGTGGCTCGATTCGCAAGCTCGCCGACCTCGAGCCCTCGGCCGTCTGGACCGGTCACGGAGACCCGATCACCGGAGATGTGAGCGGCCAGCTGCGCGCCGCCGCAGCGGCGCAGCCGTAGTGGCCGCAGCGACCATCCTCGCGGGACAGACCACTCGCCGTGGGTCGTCGTAACCGTAAGCGAGCCAAGCTCGAACTGGCGCCGGACGAGTACCGCGACGGCGAGGGCAACGTGCTCGCGTTGCGCGGCTCCTTGACCGCCGGCGCCCGGACGGAATACGCCCGGACGCTGGCGTCCGGACTGAACCGCGAGGATGCGCAACAGCGCGCGAGGGAGCTGCTGTTCGAACGGCTGGCGGTCTCGTGGACGATCGCCGGGCTCAAGGTCGAACGCCAGAAGGAGCTGCTCGGGCGCTACCGGATGGCGTCTGGGCCGGAGCGAGCCTTCGTCCGTGACTCGCTGCGCGCGCATCTCGAGCAACATTTCCCGGAACTGGAGGCGCCATGAACACCATGTCTCGGGGACCCGATCCGACTGCGCTCGCCGCCCTGATCTGCGACTGGTGCCTCGAGGTGACGCCGGACGCGAAGGTGATGGTCAGCTCGACCACGCTCGCCGAGCCGTTCGCCCTAGCGTTGCAGGAGGCGATTCTCGACCGTGACGCATGGCCGTTCGTGGTGCTCTCGCCGCCGTCTGCATCGGGCAGCTTCTTTCGCCACGCGCGCGAGCGCCACCTCTCGGCTCCGTCCCCGATCGAGTTCGCGCTGCTCGATTCGCTCGATTCGCTCGTCCGGATCGACGCCCCCGCCAACACGAACGAGCTCGCCGGCATCGATCCGGCGGTCATCGCTCGCGCGGCCACGGCCCGTCAGCGACTGACGGAACTCCAAATGTCGCGCCGCTGGTGCGGCACGCTCGTGCCAACCGCCGCACTCGCGCAGCAGGCGGGCATGAGCGAGGAGGCCTACGCCGAGTTCGTGACGCGGGCCCTGTTCCTGGACCGGCCGGACCCGGCCGCGGCCTGGCGTGAGCTCGACGACTCGCAGGCAAAACTGATCGAGCGGCTCGCTCCCGCGCGCGAGATCCGGATCGAGGCCGACGGCACCGACCTGACGCTCGAGGTCCATGGCCGCACCTGGATCAACTCCAACGGCAAGCGCAACATGCCCAGCGGGGAGGTCTTCACGGGCCCGCACGAGCGTTCGGCGAACGGGAAGATCCGCTTCACGGTTCCCACCGGGCCACGCGGCGTCACGGTCACCGGCGTCGAGCTCACTTTCCGCGACGGCGAGGTGGTGCAGGCCAGCGCCGAGCGCGGGGAGGGTTACCTGAATGCCGCACTGGCGACCGATGCGGGCGCGCGTCTGCTCGGGGAGATCGGAATCGGGACCAATTCCGGGATCGACCGGGCGACGGGTCACATCCTGCTCGACGAGAAGATGGCCGGCACGGTCCACCTCGCGCTCGGCCGCTCGTATCCGGAGAGCGGCGGTACGAACGCGTCGGCGCTGCACTGGGACCTGATCTGTGACCTCCGCGACGCCGGACGGCTCAGCGCCGACGACGAGACGGTCGTCGAGCGCGGCACGATCGTCATTTAGGCGCACGTTCACATCGCCTCGACGACCGGGCGAACGGTTTCAGTAGCTTCCAGAATCATGCGCCGTACGAAGATCGTCGCCACGATCGGCCCTGCTTCACAGGAGCCGGAGACCCTGCTGCGGATGATCGAGGCCGGCGTCGATGTGGCGAGGCTGAACTTCTCGCACGGCAATCGCGAGCTGCACGCCGAGAACGCCGAACGGGTCCGAGCCGCGGCCGCCAGCGCCGGACGGCAGGTCGCGATCCTCCAGGATCTCCCGGGCCCGAAGCTCCGGATCGGTGCGCTTCAGAACGACATCGCCGAGCTCAAGCCCGGCGAGAAGCTTGTGCTGCTGTGCGGCTCGAACGAGCTCGGCACCGAGCGCGCGATGTCGGTCAGCTGGGCCGGGCTCGCCGACGCGGTCGATCCCGATGACGTCGTCTATCTGGCCGACGGAGCGATCAGGCTGCGCGTCAGTGGCATCCGCCCGGGCGAGGTCGACACGGCGGTCGAGATCGGCGG
>DATNKY010000345.1:0-5908 GCA_035603155.1 Solirubrobacteraceae bacterium | reverse complement strand
CGCCACGGTCGCCGCCGCGGGCGTACTACTGACCGCCACCGGCATCATCGGCTCCCTCTCCTACGCCACGTGGGCCATCGCCGACCGAATCGCCACAGGCCGACTCGACATCACCCCCGACGTCGCGATGCCACCCATCGCGATCACACCAACCTAGCCCTCAACACGCCTCGTGTTCGCTGAGCGTTTCTCTTCTGCGGTTGGCTTGGTTCCCGCGGGATGCTGAGACGCGATCCCTGCGCTCGACTGACAAACCAAGACCTCTACACACCTCGGCGCGCGAGTGAGGGCCGACCTCACATGATGCCCTGCGCTGCTCAGCGCTGCGCACGATTGCCTGGTGCGATGATCGTTGGCTCGCGGAGGTGGGTCTCGGGGCGTTAGTCAGGACGGCGAAGCGGGCTGTCGTCCGAGCAGCTCGTGTTCGTCGACGAGATCGGTTGGTGCGAGGATGAACACCTCGCACATCATGTCGGGATCCTGCTGGTTGCCGCTCATGAAGCCGATCACCCGCCGGCCGGTGGCTTGCTCGATCACCGCGTCAAAGCGGTCACGCATCACGTCTTGGAATTCCATCCGCTGACTGATCACCGCTGCGCCCCGGCCACCGTCGAGCAGCGTCTGCTCCACGCGGGAGAAGCCACCGCGCAGCACGCAGACGACCAGATCATCCTCGTAGTAGGACTTCGTTCGCGTCGGGCCGCGACCGTAGAACTCCTTTAGGAGCGCGACCATCCCGTCAGAGATCGCCGTCAGCACGTCGCCGTGGTGCTGGGGCTGGGGCTGGTGCTTGACCGATGGTGAGCTCAAAGCGAAAGGACGGGACCAAGGGACCGCGGGTCCTCTGATGGTATTGCGTCGCCGCTATGGTGTCGAGATAGCTCGTTGGGTTCTCGCCCTTCTGCCTCGCGCGCGAAACCCACCGGAGGACGAGAGAGAAGGCCGTGATGCCGGCCCCCGATGCCTCACTCACCGGCGATCAGACACTTGCCGCCGTGACTGAGGCGATGGTCGCGTTTCATCAGCGCTATCACCACCGCAAGCCGGTCACCGCCAAGACACTGATGCTCGGCGACGACCTGCTCGCCTGCGTACTCGGCGGGGTCTACACCGATGTCGAGAAGACGATGATCGAGATCCAACGCAAAACGATCGTCCAAGAAACCCGCAACGAGTTCCAAAACGCAATGCAAGACAAGTTCATCAACGCCGTCGAACGCCTCACCGGCCGCATCGTGCTGACGTTCATCTCAAACCACCACGTCGGCCCCGACATCGAAATCGAACTATTCCTGCTCAGCGCGGACGGGACCTCCGACAACCGCGTACCCGTCGTACGAAGCCCCGACTCGACGTAATCAAGGTCCCCGGCGGCGCCGATGCCCCGCGCCCCGTCGGGCCGCCGCCTCCGGCGATCTCACAGGCGGCTCGTCCCCACCCCGCGTGGCGAGCAGCGCGCGGTCGCCGACCGCGATGCCCAGCTCGACGAAACCCCAACGCTTGGACCCTGGGCCGCTTCAGCGCACCGTTTGGTCGCCTCGCCTCTTGAAATCACGGGTGCTTCGGTCTCCACGGGCAGTGGGCATGCAGACTCCTAGCGACTCTTGTACCCCAACACTTCTAACTGACCTGGTATCGCACTGGGACGTGGTTCTGCTCGCTCCGCGGCGGGCGGACGTATGCTCTGCTCTGCCGCGGTGGAAGCTTGACCTTGTCCTGCTGGATGTCCTCGCAGGGAATCAGGCTCAACAGATGACTTATGAGGTTCAGCCGCAACGTACGCTTATCGTCGGCTTCGACCACGTACCACGGCGATTCCGGCGTGTCGGTGTAGGCGAACATGTCGTCCTTGGCCTCGGCGTAGTCCACCCAGCGCCTGCGCGCCTCGAGATCCATGCCGCTGAGCTTCCACTGCTTCGCCGGGTCCTTCAGCCGGGCCTTGAAGCGCCGCTCCTGCTCGTCGTCACTTACCGACAGCCAGTATTTGACCAGGATGATCCCCGAGCGCAGCAAATCTCGTTCGAACTGGGGACATGTCCGCATGAACTCGTCGCACTCCTCCTGCGTGCAGAAGCCCATCACGCGTTCAACGCCGGCGCGGTTATACCAACTGCGGTCAAACAGAACCATCTCGCCGCCGGCCGGTAGATGGGCGACGTAGCGCTGAAAGTACCATTGCGTGCGCTCGCGCTCGGTCGGCGTGCCAAGCGCCACCGTTCGCACCACGCGCGGGTTGGTCTTTTCGGTGATCCGCTTGATTGTCCCGCCCTTACCGGCGGTGTCGCGGCCCTCGAACACCACGACGACTTTCAGGCCTTTGTGGACAATCCAGTCCTGCAGACGCACCAGTTTGACCTGCAGGCGCTCAAGCTCTTTCCCGTAGCGGCGCTTGTCGAGTCGCTGCGGCTCGATCACGTCACCGATGAGGGGAGGACGACTCCACCGAGGACCGACCGTCGCCATTTGCGGCGACGCTACCGCAAATGAGAGACGGGCGCGATTCGCCGCAAGTTCGCGTTGACTCGACTCGGACCCAGCTGGCCGCGCGCGTTCCGGCGAGATCGCCGGACCTGCATCATCACGAGCCAGGCACCTCTCCCGCGGCCTGATCGATCAGATGCGGGGTCAGGTAGTGCGCCGAAATTTTCGACGGCGCGCCGGTCCGTGCGATTTTGGCGAGCTCGGATTGGGCGCCGTGTCCGCCTGTGACGTGGCCTCGTAGACGAACCGGAGACGCACCCGTCAACAACACGCCCTCGAGCACCGGATCAAACGGCTCCGGCGCGATCGACGCGCCCGTCAGCGAAGCGATCGACTGTGCCACGGTGTCTGCAAGCTGCGCCGCGACGCCCCCGTGCTTGACCGGGAAGTCGGTCCCGTCACCGGCCGCCCACACGTGGTCGACATTTCTGACCCTCCCGTATGCGTCGACGGGTATGAACCCGCCCCCGTCCCGCGGCAGGCCCGGGACCGCTGGCCCTCGCAGCGCAGGGAGCGCCACCACACGGTCGACCTCGAGCGCTCTGTCGCCAGGATGGATTCTGATCGTCTTGCTGTCCGGCACCTCACAGTAGGCCGAGGTCACGACCTCCACGTGTCGCTCCGTGAGCAGGCGTGCCGCTTCGAGACTGGCCTGGCCGCCGAACGCCGCCAGCGGTGTGCTTTCCGGCGTAAGCAACGTGACCCGCATCTGCGCCTGCATGTCCCAGGCGCGTTCTGAGCTCATTAGGGCAATTTCATACGCGGGCAGGGGCCACGGTGCCGGAGCTGGAACGACCACTGCCAGGTGCGTGACAAGACCCTGCTCGATGTCCTGAACCAACCCGTGTAGCAACTCGTCGATCCGTGCGTCGTCGACGATCGTCGCGTGTTCAAACGACGGATGCATCGTCGCTCCTAGACCCACGATCAGCGCGTCGTAGGAGAGATCCTTGCCGCTAGAGGTTCGTACGCGGCGGTTCTCGGTGTCGACCTCGACGAGCGCATCGTGCAACAGTTCCGCGTCGGCCTCAGCTGCCAGCCGAGCGAGCGGATACCGCTGCGCAGTACCGGACGAGAACGGCTCCGCTACGGCCATCGGCCGATAGACGAAATCGTCGACCGGCGCGATCAGCGTCAGCTCGACTCGCTGGCCGGCCATCCCGCGCAGCGCGAACGCTGCTTCGAGCCCGGCCACGCCTGCGCCCGCGATCAGCACGCGCAAACAGTCGGCGTTGTCCTTCGGCTGAGCGTGTCCGCCCTGGTCAGCCATAGCTCGTACTCCCTTTCTCTGTGGTTCGTAGCGTTAGCACATCTCGATGTTGCTCGTGTGATGGGCTCGCGACGCCGACTTCGCTCGACCGATCCTAGGCGGACAGCCCTTGCGCCGGTCAGTAGTTCACGACATTCAGGGTGCAGGCATCTCCCCGATGGACACCGGGCAGCGCACGCGATCCTCGGTTTGATGACGAATCCCGTTCACATGTGCTCTACCGATAGCGGCCAGCGCTTGCGTGCTTGCTGGAATTGTGCTAATCTGCAAGCACTGGACCCTCGCACATAAGGAGTACCTGTTATGGCCGCAACCCCACCGAAGACCACGACGTTCACCCCCGATCTCGAGGCCGCCACCGAGCGCGCACGAGAGGCCAATAAGCGCCTCACCGAGGTCAGTCGCAAGGTCACAAGCGCGTATCTCGACGGCGTCGAGAAATACGTGGAGGACTTTGCGGAGTTCGAGCGCACCCTTGGCGACCAGACCAAGGTCGACGCCGTCGCCAGCTTGCTCCGCACGCACGCGCAGCTCACTGAAGACGTCGCCAAGGCGAGCGTCTCCGCCGCGCGCGAGCTGATCGCCACGTAGCGCGTCGCCGCGTAGAGCGAGCGATTTGCGCGCCACGTGCGCGCAACACAACGGTCTCCCTCTACTACGAGAGCACGGGCGCAGGCTTGCCCGTGCTGCTCGTGATGGGACTGCCACTCAGCGCGGCTGTGACTGGACGTACCGAACCGCCTGCCGTGTTGATCGCCACCGACACTGGCCGAAATCTGGACTTGTTCGTGTCGCGACCCTTGTTCAGCGACTGCGTTCAGGAGAAGGGCTCTGGGCCGGCAGCCAGCCTCAGTAACGAAGCGTGGTTACGAATGCAGCAACGGGTCGAGTTCGACGTCGGAGAGCTCTCGGCGGCCTGACCCCGGATAATCGCGTCGAATTTGGCTCCGAACGGTAACGCCGTCGCCGAGTGGGTGAGGCTGGGCCTCCGCTACGACGCGCTTACCGGCTTGAAAGGCGATGCTGACTTCCGATCGCTCGTGCTTACTTTGGCAGCCCGTAACCCCGGTCGGCCTTCACCACCTCGCCGGTCTTCGCGAGCTTGCTCAGCGACGCGCCGACGGTCCCCGCCTTGATGCCCGTTTCGGTTGCGATCTCCGACGCAGTCTTGGGACCGTCCTTCAACGCCGCGAGGATCTTCTTCTTATTCTCACCCCTTGGCGCGCGGGCGGTGGCGCTCCTCGCCGGCGCCGCGGCCTCCGGTGCTGCCACCGTCGGGCGCTGCGTCACCGGCCGCCCGCGACGGCGCCTGCCGTCGACGCGAGAGCGCACTTCGCCCTCCAGCCGACCCAGCGCGCCCTTTAGACGCTCGAGCTCATCGCTCAAAGCCTTGTGATCCTTGAGCTGCTCCTCCACCTCGCGAATGCGCCCCTTGATGCTGCGGGCGATATCCGACACCTCGACTTTGGCCATATCGTTCTCCTGTTAGGGGTCGGCGCAGGATCGTAGTGATCATTGGGACGCGCTGACTGACGGGGGGCTTCTCGATGCCACCCGCACGCCGGGACGTTGTGCGTGACCGCTGCCGCTCAGAGCCGTTCGCCGGCTCGTACCGCGCCGGCGAGCACGTTCTCGGGCGGAGCCAACGGGCACCGGTAAGCGTCGTCATAGCGACACGACGGGTGATAGCTGAAATTGAAATCCAAGACGAGGCGGCCGTCATCCAGGCCCAGGTCTGCGCCCTTGACGGTGTCGAGCAGATAGCGGCCGGCTCCGTAGCTCTCGCTGCCCGCGGTCCGATCGCGAAACGGCACGAACAGACCGCCGCCGTACTGCGCAAGCCACCACACCGCGAGGTGAGGGCCCAGGGCTTCGGGCAGCTCGACCCAACCGACTTGGCGCAACTCGGTGACCTCCTCACCCTCGGTCGGCAGGGAGCGCCGCGCCGGTCGGGCAGCCTTGAGCACCGGCACGGAGAAGCGCAGCCGCGGGTCGTACGGCCAATAGGGAACACCCGTTTTCCGCAGGGGGTCATCGATCGCGAGCGGACTCTCTGAGTGCTCGCGAAACAGCCGGTCGCGTCGCTCGCGCCAGCGCGCGTGTGCCCGTGCAGGATCGCCGTCGAGACGCACCTCGCGATACATGTCAAACACCTCG
>DATNKY010000677.1:0-9703 GCA_035603155.1 Solirubrobacteraceae bacterium | reverse complement strand
CCATCGACCGCTGTGGTGGCGTGGCTAGGCAGCGGATACCACCCGCCGCCGCCGGGCGGCGGGTCCAGCGGACCGCCGAATCCGCCGTAGCGCGGCCTAGCAGTAGCGCACAGCCGCGATGGCTTTCTTAGGTCGGCGACGACGCAGGCGCCGGCCAAGAACGACGCGGGCGGGCCGCGTGCGATCGCTGATTTCATCCTGAGGCTTCGACTTGCCACGAGCGGTTGTTGACGCAGCGGCGGCCGAGGGTCGTCGGCCGTCTAACGAGGTCTAAAAGGGAGGGCGCGGTCGCGCCTTAGATCGCAACGCGGAGACAAGGTGCTCGTAGAGCCGTGTGGACGATCGGTTTCTTCCCTCGTCGCCCGCACAGGCGGGCGATCGCAACGGCGACCAGGGGATCGTCCGGATCTGGGCCGGCCGCTGGACAGCGGATGTTCGAGCTCGCCGGCGCACACACGTGAGCGGCGCAGCGTCGGTGGTGGGCTGCCTGCTAGCTGTGTGGCGAGGCCGCTCGCGGTGTCATGACGCTGAGCGTCCCGTTGGCCCGGACGCGAAACCCGAGCTGTTGATAGAGCCTTATCGCGTCTGCGTTGGTGCTGAGGACGTTGAGAAACGCGCGTTCAGAGCGTCGGTGGATGGCGTTGACGAGATCGTTGACAAGTCGTGACGCCAGCCCTTGAGCACGATGCGCTGGCGCAGTGCACACGGCGCTGACCTCTCGCCAGCCTTCGAAGTGAAGACGCTCGCCCCCCATCGCGATCAACGTGCCGCCGCGGCGGATCCCGACGTAGCGTCCCAGTTCGATGGTCCGCGTCAGGAACGGGCCGGGATCAGTCTCGCGAACGAGCTCGAGCATCTCGGGCACATTATCCCGACCAAGCACGACCGCCTCCGGATCGTCGGCCCCGCAGACGTGCTCCTCTACCATCTGCACGCCCTCCAACTGGCGAACAAGGTCCCACTGATCGGGCGCATGATCCCCTAGGCGCTCAACGGCGACGACTGATCCGACCGGGACCAGCGCCGCGGCATCGACCCAGTCCTGCGCCGAGGGCTCACGCGGGACAGCCAGAAACGGCGCCACATCGGCCGGGTAGCGAACCGCGCGCCCCCGGACCTCCGCGAATCGAGACTGCGCGCCCGTCAACGCGGCGTACACCACGTGGTCAAGGCGCGGGTCATCAGCCGAGCCCGTCACGTCCGTGATAGTACGGCGGCGCGGGACTGACAGCAGACCAGTACCGGTCAAGCGCATACCGAGGCGGTTCGGCGTTGCTGCCCCGCCCCAGCAGCACGGGCGCGTTGCAGGCCGGGCGAGGAGCCTCCAGGGGGAACCCCTTGGCAGCAGGAGTCAGCGGGGCCGATTCTGGTCTTCCGCCCGAACAAGCGCTGCCGCTTCCCACTCGCAACTGGGTAGCCTCCGCCTGGCGCCAGCGGGAGACGCGCGTGGGTCGTGCCGCCCGGGCGCGGGCCTTCCCGCCGCCGCTTGCCTAACCGCCCACGCGACTCTGCACGCATGACGCGAGCCCTGGTATCGGCGACACGGACCCACGTCGGACCGATCGCGTCGCGTCGTCGCCGAACCAGTCGCCGCCGCGTGTGGGTCAATGATCAAGGCAATCGTCCGCGAGACGCTGCCTTTCGCGCGCGTTGCAGCTGACCGCGCCGGTAGAGCTCTTCACCTGGCGGCGGGGCTCGCTGGTACCTTCTCGATGTGCGGCGATGGCTGTGAGTGAGCAACCCGGTCTGCCGGAGGGGACGGTGACATTGTTGTTCACCGACATCGAGGGGTCAACGCGGTTGTTGCACGAGATCGGGGATCTCTATGGGGATGTCCTGGCTGAGCATGATCGGCTGTTGAGGTACGTTTGGGCGGCGCACGGTGGTGTGGTGGTTGATACCGAAGGCGATGCTTTCTTCGTTGTGTTCACGGATGCGGCGGAGGCCGTGGCAGCCGCCGCGTCAGCTCAGTCGGCGCTCGACGCGCACCCGTGGCCGCACGGCGGCTGCTTACGCGTGCGGATGGGCCTGCACACCGGGTCGCCGCGGTTGAGGGGGACCAACTACTGGGGAAGGGACGTTCACTATGCGGCACGGCTATGCGCCGCTGCGCACGGCGGCCAGGTTCTGTTGAGTGAGTCGACGCGTGCGCTCGTGGCGGACGTTGCCGTCGATGATCTCGGCGAGCACGGGCTTAAGGACTTCGCGGTGCCGCGCCGGCTGTTTCATGTTCGGCTTGGAGAGGCGGGGGCGGAGCGGTTCCCGCCTCCGAGGACGCTTGCCCGGGTGCGGACGAATTTGCCGTCGCTGGCGAACCACTTGATCGGCCGGGAGCGAGAGCTGGCTGAGATGCGGGAGTTGTTGACGGGCGCGGCGAGGTTATTGACCGTAACGGGTGTCGGCGGCAGTGGGAAAACGAGAATCGCTTTGGCGTGCGGGACCGAACTGCTTGATGTGTTCCGCGACGGCGTGTTTCTGGTTCGGCTGGCGTCGGTTGAGCGACCGGGCGACGTTGCCCTCGCGATCGCGGATGCGCTCGGTGCCGCCGCCGAGGAGGGCCACGATCCCGAAGCCGCCATTGCCTCCCAACTGGCTAGGCGCGAGCTGCTGGTGATCGTCGACAACATGGAGCACTTGCTTGACGCCTCATCCGTGCTCTCGAGCCTGCTCGAGGCCGCCCCGGGAGTGCGGCTGCTGGTGACCAGTCAGGCGCCGCTTCGGCTGATGTCCGAGGTGGTGATGCCGCTCGCGCCGCTCGAGGTGCCGTCTCCCGGAGAGCACGACATGGCCGCTTTGGAGGGGGTTCCGGCGGCGGCGCTGTTCTTGGAGCGGGCGCGGGCAGCGGACGTTTCGTTTGCGCTTGCACCGGACGAGGCGCCGGCTGTGGCGGAGCTGTGTCGTCGGCTCGACGGGCTGCCGCTCGCGCTCGAGCTCGCCGCCGCACGGGTGCGGATCGGTGGACCGCGGCGCCTGCTCGCTGCACTTGCGCGGGGGATCGACGCGCTGGGGTCCGGTGCTCGTGATCTACCTGAGCGCCAGCGCGGTCTGCGAGCCGCGCTGGACTACACGGTTTCGCTGCTGGACGAGGAGCCACGGCGGCTGCTCGGCGCATTGGGAGTGTTCGCCGGCGCCTGGACGATCGAGCAGATCGAGACGATGTTCAGCGACGAGCTGGACGTATGGGAGGCGACGGCATCCCTGCTCGACTTCGCGCTGGTCCGGACCCGCGGCGACGGACGCCTTGCAATGGCCGAGCCGATTCGGGCCTACGCGCAGGCTTTGCTCGCCCAGCGAGGGGCAGAGCACGACTGCCGCCGCAGGCATGCCCTGATGCTCGCTGAGGAGGCGGAGGCGATCGACGATCAGTTCTTCTTTAGAACACCTGTGCTGACGGCGCGGACGTTGGAGCTGGCCGACGAATACGGCAGCGCCGTACGTTGGAGCTCCGATCACGACCTCGAGCTGCATCGCAGGCTCGTCGGTGCGCTTGGAATCCCGTATTACCTTGCGAACCGCATCGCGTCGATCGCTGACGACGTCCTCAAACATCTCCCAATCGTCGAATGCGACGACTGTTCGGCACGGCTGCAGGTGGCGCACGGGATGGTGCTGTCAAGTAAAGACGACATCGAAGGAGCATTCGCCGCCTTCGGCCAGGCTGCGGATTGCAGGCGAAGCCTCGGCGATCACACGCGCGAAGCGGTCGCGCGTGCGGTGCAGGCACACCTGCTGGGCCAATCCGGGATCTTCGACGAACGCGCCGCTGATCTACTCCAAGCAGCACTCACGCTTCCGCCCGTCGATCACAACCCGCAGCTGCGGGCGCTGCTGATGGGCGAGCTTGCGCTCTATCACGTTGACCTTGGGCGGATCGAGGAAGCCGATCCGGTCCTTACTGAGATCCTGGCCGACTCCCGACTCGACGGGTCGTTCATATCGATCTGCGCGATGGGTTGTTGGGGAGACCTCGCGATGGCCCGTGATCAGTTCGACATCGCACTAGGCCGCTACGCACACACGCTGCGCGCAGCCCGAGTGATGCCAATCAACGGACTGCTCATCTGCTCGGGGATCGCGCGCGCATTAGCCGGGCTGGGTCAGGATGCCGCAGCCGTAGAGCTCGACGCAGGCGTCGAAGCCAACATCGACCAGGAGGACTCACGGTGGGTGGTCGAGACCCTCGCACCGGTGCCCCAGAGGGAGGTTCAGCTCATCGCCGCCGCGCGAGCCCGCCTCGGCAACGATGCCGCGGCGCAAGCGCAGCGGCGAGGACGCGACCATGAGCGCGATGCGCTGATCGACCTAGCGCTGGCGCTAGCGGACGAGCACACCGCCCGACACTCACAAACCACGCAAGCGACGTGACACTAACCGCGCTCGGAGAGTCGCTCATAACGCCCGCGCGGCAGGATCTTTATGAAGAGCCCGCCTTCGGACTCGAACCGAAAACCTCTTCATTACAAGTGAAGTGCTCTACCAATTGAGCTAGGCGGGCACGCTGGGCCGGAGTCTGGCATGTCAAGGGCACGGCAGTTGCGGTCAGCCGACACCGGCAAGTTCGCGCTCCCACCATGCGAGGGTGTCGGAGATCGTCTGGCGCAGCGGGATCTGCGGTGCCCAGCCCGTCGCCGCGGTCAGCAGCGAATGGTCGCCGCGGAGGTCCATCACCTCGTGCGCGCGCACGCGCGCCGGATCGACCGCGTGCTCGACGGCGATCGGGGAGACGAGATCGGCGAGCAGCTGCACGTGCTCGGCGCAGGAGACCGATCGGCCCGAGCTGACGTTGAACGCGCCGTCGGCGCCGCTGCTGGCCAGCAGGCGATATGCGCGGACGGTGTCGCGCACATCTGTGAAGTCGCGCCGAGTGTCGGGGTTGCCGGTCACCACGCGAATCCGATCAGCCTCGGCCGCGCGGCCCTCGGCGACCTGGCGCGCGAGCGAGGAGAGCAGGAAGATCGGCCGCTGCCCCGGGCCGGAGTGGCTGAACGGTCGCGCTCGCACGAGGTCGAGCCCGAACGACTCTGCGTAGACAGTGGCGAGCATCTCGCCGCTCGCCTTGGAGACGGCGTACGGGCTCGCCGGGGCCATCTGGGCAGACTCGCGCACCGGCAGCGCTGCGGGTGGTCCGTATACCTCGCATGAGCTCACCCACACGACCCGAGCGTCGGGCGCGTCGAGGCGAACGGCCTCGAGCACGTTGACCGCCGTCGCGGCGTTCTCGTTGACGGTGCGGGCGGGCTCGTCCCACGACCGGCCGACCGAGCTCAACGCACCGAGGTGATAGATGACCTCGGGCTCGGCCCGGCGGACGGCGGCGCGTACGGCGTCGCCGTCGCGGAGGTCGACGGTCAAGCTGGCGGCGGCGCCAAGGATCGGCACGGGCGAGCGAGACAGAGCGAACACCTCGTCGCCGGCTTCGGCGGATGCGCGGACGAGCCAGCTGCCCGCGAATCCAGCCGCGCCCGTGATCAGAGCCCGCAGTGCGACGCCCCGCGACGTTGGTCAGCCGGCGGGCTGAACCGACACGGCGTCCTCGAGCGATCCGTGGCCGTTGCTCGAGTAGTCGGGCGGCGGCTCGGGCGGGACCGGCTCAGGTTCGGCGTTCACGCGCCGCTCCAGCTCGCCGAGGACGAATCCGAACACGAGGTGGCGCCAGGTGGCCTGGGCGAACGCGGTCCGGTTGCCGCCGAACTTCGGCAGATCGTCGCGCGCCGGGTGAACGCGGTCGGCGACCGACGCCAGCGGCCACAGCGCTAGGTGTTCGGCCAGCGCGACAAGCGGTCCGCGCAGCGGCGCCGGGATCGGCATCGCGGGCGCGATGTTCGCGTACACCGCGCCGAACAGGGCGCCGTTGCCGGCGTGGAGGGCGAGCCCGACCGGGTACCAACCGCCGCCGCGCACGACCGCCTTGCCGAGCACCTCGACGTCGTCGTGAGGGCTCGAGAAGGCGAGCTTGTCGAGCGGCTGCTGGAGCGCCCAGAGGCCCGCTGCCACGGCGCCGCAGGCGGCTCCTCTCAGCGTCCGGGTGCGATCGAAACCGGGGCTCAAGGTGCTCAACTGTAACGCGCGGGCGCTCGACGGGTACCGCAATGAGCGATGGATCAAGAGCGACTTCATCAGCGTGCGCGCGAGCAGGGGGCGAATCCGATCGCCTACGCGATCGTCCGGATCCTGTTCCAGCCGGTCTTCCACCTGTACTTCCGCTACACGCGGATCGGGCGCGAGCACATTCCCAGGCGCGGGCCGGTGATCATCGCCTCCAACCACCGCAGCTTCCTGGATCCGTTCGTGATCGCGACGATGGCGCGGCGGCCGATGTACTACGTCGCCAAGAAGGAGCTGTTCCGCAACCGCCTGCAGGGATGGCTGCTGAACGCGCTCGGCGCCTTCCCGGTAGACCGTGGCGCCGCCGACGGCGACATGATCGAGACCGCGAAGGCGATCCTCGCGCGCGGGGATATCGTGCTGATCTTCCCGGAGGGCACCCGGACCCGTCCCGGCTCGCTCGGCAGGCCCAAGCGGGGTGTCGGGCGTCTGGCCCTCGAGACCGGTGCCCCGGTCGTGCCGCTGGCGATTATCGGGACCGAGGCGGTGCGGCGCGGCTGGCGGATCAGGCCGCATAAGGTCCGCCTCCGGGCCGGACCGCCGCTGCGCTTCCCGGTCGTCCAAGACCCGTCCAAGGAGCTCGCCGGCGCAGTCACCGACCGCATCTGGCCGTGCGTGATGCTCCAGTGGGAGTGGCTCGGCGGGCTGCCGCCGGTCCGTCGCGTGGCGATCGTCGGAGCCGGCGCGTGGGGGACGAGCCTCGCAGTGTGCCTGAGCCGTGCCGGCCTCGACGTCGACCTCGGGTGCCGTACGCCAGAGCAGGCGCTCGCGATCGAGCAGGCGCGCGAGAACGCGCGCTACCTGCCCGGGGTGCCGCTTCCGGACACGATCCGCGTGCTGCGCGCATCAGAGCTCAATCCCGAGGGCCACGACATCGTCTGTCTTGCGGTGCCCGCCAAGGCGCTGCCGGCCGTGCTCGCGGCGCACGGAAGCAGGATCTCGAGTCGCAGCGGCGTTCTGGTCGTCTCCAAGGGGCTCGTGCCGCCGCTCGGGACGCTGCCGTCGGCATTCGCCGCCGAGCGCTGCAAGGCGCGTGCGGTCGCCGTCCTCGGCGGTCCGTCGCACGCGGCCGAGATGCTCGAGCACGGAGCCTCGGTCGTGGTCGCGTCGATCGACATCGGCTTCGCGCGCCAGCTCGCCGATACGCTGCGCGCCGCGAAGCTGGACGCGGTCACCACCACCGATGTAACCGGCGTCGAACTCGCCGGCTGTGCCAAGAACGCGGCGGTGCTCGCTGCCGCGGCGGCGTCGGCAGCCGGCCCCAATATCGCGGGCGCCGCGGCCGGGAAGGTGTTCGCCGAGGTGGATGCCCTCGCGCGCGCACGTGGCGGCCGACCGGAGACGTTCGCGGGCCTGGCCGGCGCCGGTGACCTGGTGGCGACGGTGGTCGCGAGCGGATCGCGCAACCGTCGCGCGGGTGAGCTGCTCGCCCAGGGCATCCCATCCAGCGAGATCGACGCGGTGCTCGGGCACGCGGCTGAAGCCGTCGACTCGGTCCCGCTGCTCGCCGAGGCGGCGCGCGAAGCCCGTCTCGAGGCGCCCGCGCTCGATGGCCTCGCGGCGCTGGTGGAGGGTCGGATCCAACCCGAGCAGTGGGCGGCGACGGTGACCGAGCCAGCGGCGTCCAAGTCCCGGCGGCCTATCCGCGCCGCCTGAGCGGAGGTAGATTGCTTGTGCGGTGGCGGACGAGGTGCCCACAAACAAAGCCGAACTCGACGCTCGCTTCAGCGAGCTGTATCGCCAGCACGTCCGCGATGTCTACTCCTACAGCTACTACCGGGTCGGCAATCACCACGACGCCGAAGACCTCACAGAGCAGACGTTCTTACAGGCCTACCGGCATTTCGAGCGCGCGCTGCGCGAGTCCAACGGTCGCCCGCTGCGGCCGTGGCTCATCCGGATCGCGCACAACCTGGCGGCGAACTTCTATCGCGATCGCTCGCGCAAGCCGGAGTCGGCGATCGAGGACGCGGGCTTGATCTCCGCCCCGCACACGACCGAAGCGCTGGTCGAGGGTCGCGAGGAGCTCAAGGCGATCCTCGAGGGCGTCTCGCACCTTCCCGACGATCGCCGAGAGGCGCTGATCATGCGCTTCGCGCTCGGCATGGACAACCGCGAGATCGCGCGCGCCCTGGGCCGTACCGACGGCGCGACGAAGGTACTGCTGCACCGCGCGATCCGCCAGCTCGAGGGGATGGTCAGCGCCAACGGCAGCGAAGGATCGGGAGGGTGAGCTCCGGCGTGACCGATTTCGAGGCACTGCTGCGCGAGGCGCTGACCCCGGTTGATCCGCCCGAGGACCTGACTGCGCGGATGGAGGTCAGACTCGTCAGCCTGACCGAGCTCGCGCAGGAGGAGCTCGAGTCCTGGGAGCTGTCAGCGATGCGCGACCCGCGCAACTGGGTCCGACCGGCGGCCGCGGTCGTGATCGGCGCGGGGGCCGGGACGGCGCTCGTGGTGCTCCGCGTCAGGTCGCGCCACCGGACGCGCAAGCAGCAGTCGTCGGGGCCGCTAGAGCTCGCGCACAAGACGCTGCAGGACATCGCCGTCGAGGCGCGGCACATCCTCCCCAACCGCTAGCCGCAGGCGGCCGGGGCTCGCAGCCGCCCAGCCCAGCGGGGCGTGCCCATCCCGTTGCTACCGTCAGATTGCAATGGCCGTCTGCTACCGCCACCCCTCCCGTGAAACCGGCGTCTCGTGCTCGTCGTGCGGGCGGCCGATCTGTCCCGATTGCATGACGCCGACGCCGGTCGGTATGCGGTGTCCCGAGTGCGCGCGCGACCGGACCAAGGTCAAGACGATCCGCAGCACCGGCCCGAGCGGCCCGATCGTGACCCAGGTGCTGATCGCGATCAACGTGATCGTGTTCGTGATCGAGACCGCCGCGGGCGCGCCGCTCGGCGGGGGTGGCGGCGGGTCGGTCTACTTTCACGGCCTGCTGTACGGCCCGGTGATCTCGCAGAACCACGAGTACTACCGGCTCCTCACCTCGGGCTTCCTGCACGACGGTCTCCTCCACATCCTCTTCAACATGGTGTTCCTGTACTTCATCGGGATCATCCTCGAGCCCGCGATCGGCCATGTGAACTTCGCCGTCGTGTACTTCGTGTCGCTGCTGGCGGGATCGTTCGGGGCGCTCCTGTTCCAGCCCGAGGCGCTCACGGTCGGGGCGTCGACCGCGTGCTTTGGGGCGCTCGGCGCGCTGATAGTGGTCGCCTACTTCCGGCGCATCTCGATATGGCAGAGCGGGCTCGGCCTGACGCTGGTGGTCAACGTCGTGTTCTCGCTGAGCGTCAACGGGATCTCGATCGGCGGCCACCTGGGCGGGCTCGTGGGCGGCGCGATCTGCGGCTGGCTGATCGTGCAGGTAGGCGAGCGGCGGCGGATGCAGGCGCTGGCGCTCGCCGGGTGCGCCCTGGTCGGCGTCGCGAGCGTCGTGCTCGCGATCGCGGTCGCCGGAAATCACGGTCTGACGCCGAACGGCATCGGCTTGTTCTAGCGGCCGGCGCGCGACCGGCCTCCGGCCCGAACCGCTCCGAGACGACCTACAGCTCGACCGTGAGCGCGTCGCCGGGCGCCTCGAGGACGAGGCCAGGGT
>DATNKY010000671.1:0-10013 GCA_035603155.1 Solirubrobacteraceae bacterium | reverse complement strand
CGACCGCGATCTCCCGGCGCCCGTCGAGCACCGACTCGACCAGCTCCTCAAGTACCTCGCCCTCCCCGCGCAGGATCTCGGCCAGCGCGAGGATGTTTGCCTGCGCGGCAGGGTGCGCCCGCTCGAGTGCCGGTACGAGCTCGCGCCGGATCCGGTTTCGCGCGTATGCGTCCGATTCGTTGGTCTCGTCGTCGCGCCAGCGCAGACCCCGCTCGCCGCAATAGGCCGCCGTGTCCTCGCGCGTGAAGCTCAGCAGCGGGCGGATCAGGCGCCCGTCGCGGCGGCGCATCCCGAGCAGAGCGCGCCGGCTCGGCGAGGAGGCGAGCCGATAGAGGATCGTCTCGACCTGGTCTGAGCGCGTGTGTCCGGCCGCGACGTCGGCACTGCGGGCGAGCGCGAACTCGGTCGCGGCCCGGTAGCGCTCGTCGCGGGCCCACGCCTGCAGGTTGCCGCCCGAGTCGGGGCGGATTGGGCGGCGGACGTCGAGCTGGATCCCGAGCCGCTCGCACACCGCCGCGCAGTGGCGCTCGTCGGCATCGGCGGCGGCCCGCAGCCCATAGTTGACGTGAACCGCGCTGACCGCGCCGGCGCCCGCGACCCTGACGGCGAGGTCGAGCAGGCAGGTCGAGTCGCGCCCGCCCGAGTACATGACCACGACCGGTCGGCCGGGCTCGAGCAGCATGTCATCGCGCACCCGCGCAAGCAGTTGTGACTCGCTGATCGGCGCACCAGCAGCCGTGGACTCGCTCATCGGCGAGCCGCCACTCGCGACGGCCGCCGGCCGCCGCCCTCGACAAAGCCGTACACCGGTGTTAGTCGGCGGCGGGGTCTCGGTGAGTACGAGGCCCCGCCGCCCGCGGGACTGACGGCCCGCTGCGTCGGTCGTAGGCGCTCGTCACGTTTCCGGCGGCGCCTCGCGGTCGCGCGCTGAGGCGCGCTCACGATCCGACCTGTTGCCTTGCTCGATGGTCTAGGTCTACTCGGCATCGGGCGCTCTGTCAATCGCCCGGGTCGAAATGCGGCGCTTTCGCGCTCAGACCTTCAGGTGGGGGTAGTCGCTGGCGATCATCTCGCGGTATTGCTCGAACAGCGGCTTGGTGATCGGGATCAGCGCCAGCGCGGCTTTGACGTCGCCGCCGGTCTTGATCCGGCGCCGCGCGATCGCCAGCGCGACGTTCTCCTTGCCCTGGAAGTAGCGGTTGGCGACCTCGGACTTCATCGTCATCTCGACCTTCGGATCCCAGGCGACGTCGTCTGACCATTCCCAGTACAGGTTGGGTTCGCCGTCGCGGCCGGCGCGGATGTTGACGACGAGGTCGACGTCGGTGAACTCGAACCGCTGCGGCGTGTCGGCGTCACGGAGCTTGGGACCCATGTCGGCGTCATCGCTCATCAGCGTGAACGTCCGGTCCATGACTTCTACAAACTCTTTCGGCGAAGCGAATTCCGTCATTCGCCGGCCAGTGTATCCCCGCCCCCCGGCCGCCAAACGTGCCCGCACCAGGACAAATAACTTCCCGTCGGTGAGTACCCCGATCCATCTACAGCCGACCGCACCGCTCGCCGAGCGCGTGTTGTTGCCCGGTGATCCTGGTCGAGCGCTGGTCCTCGCCCAGGCGGTCCTGTCCGAGCCCAAGATGTTCAACCACACCCGCGGCCTGTGGGGCTACACGGGCACCGCCGCCGACGGTCAGCCGCTGACGATCCAGAGCACGGGGATGGGCGGTCCGAGCGCCGCGATCGTGATCAGCGAGCTGCACGATCTCGGCGCGCGCACGCTGGTCCGGACCGGGACCTGTGGCGGACTCGATGACCGGCTCGAGCTCGGGCAGTTGCTGGTCGTCACCGAGGCGATCGCGCAGGACGGCACCAGCCGGGCGCTGGGCGCGGCGCCGGAGGTGTCCCCCGACCCCGAGCTCACGCGCCGTCTCCTCGATGCAGGAGACGGGGCGGTCGCGGCCGGTCCGGTCGTCTCGACCGATCTCTTCTACGACACACCGGCGGGGACCGAGCAGCGCTGGATCCAGGCCGGCGCGCTCGCCGTCGAGATGGAGGCGGCGACGTTGTTCACGCTCGCGTCCCGCCGTGGCACACGAGCCGCGGCCGTGCTGATCGTGACCGACATCCTGCTGCCACAGCGTCGCCGGATCGAGGCCGAGCGCCTGCGGCAAGCCGAGCTCCAGCTCGGCGAGATCGCGGCAGCGGCGCTGCGCTCAGACGGCTGACCGGGGCCGACGCGTCCAGCGAAGCCGCAACCGAGGGCCGGTACGGCTAGTCGACCGACGCCGCGCGCTCGGCGCCCGCGCTCGGCGCCTCGAGGCGTTCGAGCGCCGCCTCGATCCGCGTCAGGCGCTCCTCGAGGTCCTGCGTGCTGCGGACGCGCTCCAGCCGCGACTCGACGCGATCGAGGCCGTCCTCGATGCCCTCCAGCCGTTGCGACACACTGCGAATGCGCCGGGTCAGGCGCTCGAGATCGGCAGCCGAGGGCAGGTTGAGCGCGGCCAGCGCCGCCTCTTGCGCCCGCACCGCGCGCTCGCGCGTCTCGAACGCGGCCGACAGGGCGCCGCTCACGACCCGGTTCTCGAGCAGTTCCTGGGCGAGCTTGCCGATCGCCTCCTCGCTCTGCTTGGTCACACGGCCCTTGAAGCTCTCTTCGTCGGTCATTGCGCCGGACTCTACCGCGGCTGGCCGAGCGAAGCGGACCCAGTGCATCGTCTCGAGCGAGGATGTCCGGGCGACGCGATGGGCGCGACTGCGATCGCTGGAGCGGGGCGTCACAGGTCATTCGCGATCCTCAACCTCAATCTGAGCCTTAGTATCGGCGAAGTTGCGTTTCGCCGGCCGGCGAGGCGGGAATTTATGCGCAACTGCGGGGGGAATTCAGTCGGAACGCCGATATACCATGACACCACCCGCACGATCCGAAGATCGGTGCAGCAGTCCCCGCACGCGGAGCGGTTCCTCGTTGCAAAGAATCCGAGCAGTCAGTAGCTTCCAGCGCCAAGCGGTTGCCGAACCGCTGGGCTGTACGTGCGCCCGAGCTGATCACGGATAGGAGAAGGCTGAGAATTGCCCATGAGGGGGAAGCTGGCGCTCTTGATCGCGGTCGTGGGAACCGCGGTGGCGACGGTGTTTGGCGCCGCCGCTCCGATCGCCGCAGCCGACGCCTGCACCGTCACGGTCACGGTTCTCGGTGGGCAGACGTACACGTTCAACGTCGACACCACCCCGGGCACCCCGATCTCGAGCTTGAACCTCCCGATCCAGGGCACCGTCGTATCCGAGAACGAGTCGTGCCCGGCTGACGCGAGCGGGTCGACCTCGACAGGCTCAACGTCGACGACGACCACCACGACGGCCGCGCCGACGAGCTCGACGTCGACCACCACATCGACGCCGACCACCTCGACCACGCCGACCACACCGTCGTCGACCTCAACCTCAACTTCAACCTCACGCTCGTCCACGACGACGACGCGCTCCTCCACGAGCACCGGTTCGAGTACGACGCCGAAACCGTCGGCCCCCACCCGGACGCAGAGGCCCTCGAACCATCAGCAGGCGCCTCCAGCGCCGACCGGCCAATCCAAGCCGGAGAAGAAATCCGCCAAGCACAAGGCAAAGCCCAAGCACAAGCGCAAGCCGAAGCCGACCGTCGTGACCAAGGCGAAGAAGACCAAGCGCAAGGCGCACGGGCCGACAGGCAAGGGCGTGCCCGCGCCCTCGAATCCGACTTTCTCGCTCTCGATGCCTGGCCCGGCTCCCGTCGGCGTTCCGAACTTCTTCATCGACAACTTCCAGATCCCACCGTTTTTGATTCCGATCTACCAGGCGGCGGGAATCGAGTACCAGGTGCCGTGGCAGGTCCTTGCGGCGATCAACGAGATCGAGACCGACTACGGGCGCAACCTGTCAGTCTCGTCCGCGGGCGCGGTCGGCTGGATGCAGTTCCTGCCCTCTACCTGGAAGGAATGGGCCGTCGACGCGAACGGCGACGGGGTCGCCGACCCCTACAACCCGGTCGACGCGATCTTCACCGCCGCCCGTTACCTGCACGCCGCCGGGGCCTCGACGAATTTGTCTCAAGCGATCTTCGCCTACAACCACGCCGACTGGTACGTGCAGTCGGTGCTCCTGCGAGCGAAGCTGATCGGCGGGATCCCGTCACAGCTGCTCGGCGCGCTGACGGGCCTGGTCCAAGGACACTTCCCGGTCGCAGCGCCGGCGAAGTACGCCGATGCTTCGGTCATCAAGCTCGCCAAGGAACGGGCGCAGGGCTCAAACGCCGCGGTCCCGATCAGCTCCAACCCATCGAGCAGCGGCACGTCGATCTTCGCCAAGACCGGCTCCCCCGTGATCGCGGTCAACGACGGAAAGATCCTCAAGGTCGGCGATAACGCCCAGCTCGGCCACTACATCGTCCTCCAGGACGCGACCGGGAACGTCTACACCTACTCCCAGCTCGGGTCCGTATCGCGCAAGTATCCGGTCCCGAAGGCGATCAAGCTCGACGCGAAGGACCTCGCCAAGGAGCTCTCGGCACCCGCCGCCAAGACGCCGACGACGGCCGCGAGTGCCGGCTCTCAGGTGACCAAGCTCTCGTCGACGCCGGCGACGAAGTCGACCGGGGCCGCCGCCAACGCGCCGGCCACCGCCCTCCAGGACACAGCGACAACCAGCACGGCCCCGCAGACGACCACCGCTGCACCGGGTGCGCAGACGAGGTCGCTCACGACGCCGATGGTCAAGGAGCGGCTGTTCGCTGACCCGGCGCGCCCGGGCTCCTACGCGGCCGGCGGCGATCTGCAGCTCAAGAACTCCGCGGAGATGATCTCGAGCTTCCGCAACTACTTCTCGGATACGCTGCACCTGCCGCGTGACCAGTACACGCTGGAGCCGCTGAAGGCCGGCTCGATCGTGATCGCCGGCACGATTCTGGGACGGATCGGTGGTCCGTCGCAGAAGGTCTCGCCGCACCTCTACTTCCAGATCCGCCCGGCGGGGAAGAACGCGCCGCTGATCGATCCCAAGCCGGTCCTCGACGGCTGGAAGCTGCTCGAGGCGACCGCCGTGTACCGCGCCGACGGCGTCGACCCGTTCTTCGGCCCGGGCGCCAAGAACGCATCCGTCGGCCAGGTGCTGCTGATGTCAAAGCAGCAGCTGACCGAGCGCGTGCTCGCCGATCCGCATGTCCAGATCTACACCTGCGGCCGGCGCGACGTCGAGGCTGGGCTGATCGACCGCCGCGTGCTGGCGACGATCGAGTTCCTGTCGGCGTCCGGGCTGGATCCCTACGTTTCCGGGCTGGATTGCGGCCACAGCGTGAATGCCTCGACCGGGGTCGACGAGCAGGGAGCGACCGGCGCGAGCCTCGACATCTCCAAGATCAACGGCATACCGATCCTCGGTCACCAGGGTCCGGGCTCGATCACGGACATCGCGATCCGGCGCCTGCTGACGCTCCAGGGCAGCATGGCCCCGGACCAGATCATCAGCGACGTCTCCTACAAGGGCCAGCCCTCCACCCTGGCGCTTCCCGATCACGCGAACCGGATCCAGGTCACGTTCACGCCGGACTTCGGGACCAACAAGAAGCTCGCGGCCCAGGTCCGGACCCTGCTGCAGCCCGGCCAGTGGGTGCAGCTGATCAACCACATCAGCCAGATCCCGGAGCCGGTGGTTCCGATCGCGCCGAGCAAGTACGCGATCAGAGTCGCAAACCACTGATCCACGGCTCGGTCGCGGCGCGGCCGTGAGCGCCCCATCGCCCCTATTTCGCTTCGTCCAGCTCGAGTTGCCGTGGCAGCTCGGACCTCCCGACGGGCGCTACCTGCTGCGTCCGCCCGACGATCCGCAGGCGCCCGCCACGCACGTCGTCGTATTCGCGACACTCGGGGCGCCCGAGCGGCGCCGGCTGTCGCAACTGCGAAGGCAGCGCGAGGCTGCACCAGAGCCTGAGCCCACCGCGGTCAGCACCGGCCGCGCGACCGTCGTCGACGTCGGCAGGCCACTCGCCGACCTGCGAGACGCGGGCGAATGGCTCGAGCAGGCGGGCGAGCCCGAACTCGATCGCGGGATCGAGGTCCTCAACCGGACGCTGCACGCATTCCGGGTGGTGACAGCTGACCCCTACCAGAACGCCGTCAGCCGCAGCCAGGCGATCGTCGCGCGGGTCGGGTTTGGCGCCGGCGAGCAGGTCGCGGATGGATTGTGGACCGATGCGCGCGAGCTCGTGCACGCCGAGGGCCGCCAGCGACGGGCGCGCGTCCTGACGCCTCAGGTGCGGTTGGCAGCAGTGCTCGGGGCCCGCGATCGGCCGCTGGTGTGCGAGGAGCTCGCGCTCCGCGCCCGCCTTGACCTCGACCACGGCCGGGAACGCGAGGCCGCCTTGCAGGTGCTGGTGACGCTCGACGCCGCGCTCGCCGAGCTACCTTCGGAGCCCGAGGCCGCCGCGCTGGCCGACCGCCTGACCGAGCTGCGCGGGCAGCGTGAACCGGTCGCGATCGCGGCACAGGCCGCCCTCGCCGGCCCGCTCGGCGACGCCGAGCTGGAATCGGTCGCATTTACCCTGCAAAGGATCGAGGCCGCGCTGCGGGCCCGGGCGGTCCAGCGGGCCTGATCAGATCCGGCCCGCGCGGTCCAGCGGGCCTGATCCGTCCGGCCCGCGCGGTCCAGCGGGCCTGATCCTTCCGCGATTGGGCTCAGTCGAGCCCGAGCTGCGCCACCACCGCGCCGAGCTCGTCGACCACGTCCCCGTCGCAGCGGACCGCTGCCCGCGAGTCAAACGGCGTCGTGCTTCGCGTCACGATCGCAACCTGTCCGCCGGCCATCAGCGTCATCTCCGGCAGCTCGGCCACCGGATACACCTCGAGCGAGGACCCGACGCACAGCATCAGGTCGGCCCCGGAAGCGAGCTCCTCGGCGCGCCGCAGCGGGCGCTCTCCGAGCAGTTCGCCGAACAGCACGACGTCGGGCTTGAGCGGCAGCCCGCAGTCGCAGCGCGGCACGCCGTCGGCATCGGTCAGTTGGCGGGCGCGGACATCGGCGAGCGGATAGCGCTCGCCGCATGACAGGCAGGAGGAATGGTCGATCGTTCCGTGCACCTCGATCAGCTCGCGTGTACCCGCCTTGGCGTGCAGGCGATCGATGTTCTGCGTGATCACCGCGTCGAGCATCCCCGCCTGCTCGAGCTTCGCGAGCGCCGCATGGGCCCCGTTGGGCTGCTTGTCCTCGAGCGTCTGAAAGCGCTGTCCGTAGAAGCGCCAAAACTCCTCGGGGTCGCGGTGAAACGCGCTGATGTGCGCGACCTTCATCGGGTCGACGTTCTCCCACAGCCCGGAGCCCGGCGAGCGGAAATCGGGGATCCCGGACGGGACCGAGATCCCGGCTCCGGTAAGCGCCACGACCGAGGCCGACTCGCGGATCAGCTCCGCGAGCCGCGCGGCGCTCGCTCCGGAACCGCTCGACGGATCGCCCGCGCTGCCGTTCAACGGATCTCCCGCGCGGCCGTCAACGGATCTCGCGCCCGGCCTTCAACGGATCTTCCGCCCCGCTGTTCAACGGGTCTCCCGCGCGGCCGCTAGCTCGGCTCCGAAGCGGCTCACGGTCTGGGCGAGCGAGGCCGCCATCGCGCGCTTGATGAACAGCAGGTCGACCACCGGCGTGACGATCGATCGGCGCAGGAGCTCGTACTCGAGCGCCAACGACACCTCGACGCCGGGCGGCGCAGGTGCGAAGGCGACACTCTGCCGCCCTCTGATCGAGCCGTCCTTCACCTCCAGCGCCTGGCCCAGCAGCGGCTCGTGCGCGATCACGCGCTCGACCACCGTGCCCCGCCCGGCCGGGCCCGACTGCCAGGTCACCGTCGCCCCCGTCTCCGGCCAGGCGCCGTCGACCTCGACCACGCGGTCCAGGCCGTCGACCCACAAGTGCCAGCGGGTCGTGTCATACCAGCAGCTCTCGGCCTCGGCGACCGTGGCGTCGAAGGTCTCGGATGCGCGGGCAGTTCGCATCGCTCGATTCTCCCTACTTTGAACATGCAGGAGTAGGCTCCGTACCGATGGCTACGACGGACAACCTGCCGCTGGTCGTTGAGCCTTATCCCCAGATCTCGCCGAAGGCGTACGAGCATCCGGCAGATCGCGCCGCCACCGCCGCTCTGAAGTCCGTCCCGATGCTCGAGACGGTCGTCCGGAAGTTGGTCGAGTACCGATACGAGCGTGCCCTGCGCCAGCTGTACCTGGGCAACTCGGTCAAGGTCTCAGAGCGCCAGCTGCCGGAGCTGTGGACCTCATTCGCCGGCGTCTGCAAGATCCTCGACATGCCGACGAGCTACGGCCTGTACGTCTACGCCTCCCCGATGGGGAACGCCCACACGATCGGCTCCAGGGACCCGATGGTGATCGTCGACTCGAGCCTCCTGGCGCAGCTCGGCCCCGGCGAACAGCGGGGCGTGCTCGCGCACGAGCTCGGCCACATCCTCTCCGACCACGTCCTCTACATGACCGCGCTCGACATCCTCCTGCGCGCCGGCAGCAGCCTGCCGGTCATGGTCGGCATCCCGCTGCGCGCCGTGCGGGCCGTGCTGCTCGAGTGGTTTCGGGCTGCGGAGCTGAGCGCCGACCGGGCCTCGGTCCTGGCGGTGCGAGATCCGCGGATCGTCTGCAGAACGCTGATGGTCGCCACGAGCGGCGTCCCGGCCGAGAAGCTCAACCTCGATGCGTTCATGGCCCAGGCGATGGAGTACGACAACTGGGAGGCGAAGTCCGACCGCGTGCAGCGCTTCTTCCTCGAGATCGGCGCCACGCACTCGTTCGCGGTGCGCCGCGTGTCCGAGGTAATGCGCTGGGTCCAGAGCGGTGAGTACGACCGGATCGCCCGCGGCGAGTACGTGCGCCGCGGCGAGGAACGGCCTGTCCGCGAGGAGGCGGGCGACGCCGTCGAGTTCTATCGCGAACGGTTCCGAGCCTTCTTCCGTGAGCTGAGCGACCACGTCACAGGTCTCGGGTCACAGTTCGACGACGCCAGCCAGCGCGTCGCGGACTGGGTCCGCGGACGCTCCGCCTCGCGCGACTGACGCGGCGCGCTTCGCCGGTCACGTCACGGAGCCGGGCCGGCGCTGGTCGCGTCCCCGCCCGAGGCCGGCGCTGGTCGCGTCCCCGCCCGCGGCCGGCGCTGGCCGCGCCCCCGCCACGCGGCCATCAACGCACCGGAAATCCGTTGGAACGCAATGCTCCCTATGGGCGCATTTGGTTCCGAGGGTTCATGCGCGTCTTGACAAGCCTCCGGTAGCGATATATCGTTGACGCATCGTTATACATCGCAAACGAGGAGCACCAGGATGACTGGCGATTCATTTGCACAGGAATGGCCCGGGCAATGGTCCCGGGGAAGCAGGGGACACCGACGTCGAGGGCGCAAGGATTGGAAGTTCGGCGGCGGTGAAGGTGGTCCCGGGGCGTGGGTGTTCGCCCGCGAGCAGGGCAAGGGCCGTCACGGCCGGCCGAGCGAAGAGGAGCTCGAAGACCTGATCGCGATGCGGCGCATGCGCGGCGGCGGCGGCCCCTGGGGCGGCGGCGGCGGCCCGTGGGGCGGCGGCGGCGGCCCGTGGGGTGGCGGTCCTCGCGGCCGCGGACGCGGACGTGCCCGGAGGGGTGACGTCAGGCTCGCGCTGCTGCGTCTGCTGGCCGAGGAGCCGCGCAACGGCTACCAGCTGATGCAGACGATCGAGGAGCGCAGCGACGGACGCTGGCGCCCGAGCCCCGGCTCGGTCTACCCCACGCTCGCGCAGCTCGAGGACGAGGGACTCGTCCGCTCGAGCGAGTCCGAGGGCGCGCGCCACTTCGAGATCACCGACGCCGGCCGCGAGCACGTCGAGGCGCGCGAGACCGCGGCGCCGCCCTGGGAGGCCGGCGGCGGGCCCGGGGCGGACGCGTTCCACGAGCTACGCTCGCTGATCATCGGCATCGGCAAGGCCGGCTGGCAGGTCGCCCAGGAGGGCAATCAGGAGCATT
>DATNKY010000664.1:0-7171 GCA_035603155.1 Solirubrobacteraceae bacterium | reverse complement strand
TCGTCGGCTCTGAGGCACATCGCCCAGTGCTCACCGCCGTTGAGCTGGTATGCGGGTGGGAAGCCGACCGTGCACTGCTCGCGCACGAACTCGCAGCGAGGGGCGAAGGAGCAGCCCCCGGGGCGTGCACCGGGTCGCGGTGGCTGTCCTTCCATTCCCTCCAGCACGTGCGCGCGCGTGGGTGACGGGATCGCCCTGAGCAGGCCTCGCGTGTAGGGGTGCGCGGGCGTCCGAAACGCCTGCTCCGCGGGGCCGAGCTCGATCAACCGGCCGGCGTACATCACCCCGATCGTGTTCGCGATATCGGCGACGACAGCGAGATCGTGACTCACATAGACCGCGCCGACGTGGTAGATCCGGCACATCCCGCGGATCGAATCGAGCACGTGACGCTGGGTGGTCACGTCCAGCCCCGTGGTCGGCTCATCGAGGATGATCAGCTGCGGGCGGCACGCGAACGCCATCGCGAGCATCACCCGCTGCTGCTGGCCACCGGACAGCTGGTGCGGATATGACTCCAACGCCGACGCGATCCCGTCCAGGCGAACCTCCGCTAAAAGCTCCCCGATCCGATCGTCCACCGAAACGCCGCTGCGCTCCTGAGCCTGCGGATGAGCGGCGAAGATCTCGCGCAGCTGCGTCCCGACCTTCAGCGCCGGATTCAAAGCGCTGGTCGGGTCCTGCGCGACATACGCCACCGACGCGCCGCGCATCCGACGCAGATCAGACTGGTCGCGTCCGATCACCTCCTCACCGTGCAGCTTGACGCTGCCGGAGCCGATCGCCAGCCCACGACGCGCGTAACCCATCAGCGCCAGCGCGACCGTCGTCTTGCCCGAGCCGGACTCACCCACGAGCCCCAACACCTCGCCCGCGCTCACATTGAACGACACGTCATCGACAACGTCGGTCTCAGACCCGGCGATCACGACCCGCAGCCGGTCGACGACGAGCAGCTGCTCTGACCCCTGCGCCGGCTGGGCGATCACGGGCTGGGCTTCGTGGTCTGTGCTGAGGTGTGGTTCAGGGTCCATCATGCGCTCCGGTCGAGGATCACCCCGGTCGCGACGACCATCTCCTCGGCGGGGCGATCAACCCCGAGTGAGGCGCGCGCGATCGCGTCGGTGAACGTGTTCAGCCCGATCGTCAGGATCGCGATCAACGCCGCTGGGACGACGACCGCCCACGGATTGACGACCAGCCCGATCCGGTTCTCGTTGATCATCAACCCCCAGTTCGCCGCCGGCGGCTGGATCCCGAAGCCCAAAAAGCTCAGCCCGGCGATGATGATGATCGAATACGTGAAACGCAACCCGAGCTCGACCATCACCACGGACAAAAGGTTGGGCAGGATCTCGCCGAACATCACCTTGCGCGCCGGCGTGTCCATCAACTCAACCGCCTTCACATAGTCGCGCTCGCACACGTCCAACGCGACCGAGCGGATCACTCTGGCGACCTGCGGCGTGTGCGAGATCCCGACCGCGATCACGATCAGCCACAGCTTCGGTCCGACGACGCTCACCAACAACAACGCGAACACCAGCTGCGGAAACGCCAAAAACACGTCGACCGTGCGCATGATGATCCCGTCCGTCCAACGACCGTAATACGCCGCCGCGATCCCGAGCATCACCCCGGCCGCGACCCCCAACGCGGTCGCGGCCGCCGCGAGACCCAATAACACCAACCCACCGTGCAAAACCCGGCTGAGCACGTCGCGCCCGAGCACATCACCCCCCAACGGAGCCGCCGACGACGGCTTGGAGAACGGGAACGGCGTCACCGGCGCCGTAGCCGAATGCGGCGCGACCAACGGACCGATCACCGCGATCAAGATCACGACCCCCGCGATCGACAGGCCGATCGCGCCGCGGCGGCTTCGCGCGGCCTGCTTGAGGATCACCAGCCACTCCCGACGCGAACCCATCGACCCGCTCCGCGTCGGAGCGGTGATCGTCCCGATCTCCGCGCCCGTGCTCATCGCGTCGCCCTCCGCCGCGGACTCGCCAACAGCGCGATCACATCAGTCGTGATGTTCACGAACACATAGAACGCCGCCAGGATCAGAACAATGAACTGGATCGTCGGGATATCGCGATTGGACACCGCATCGACCAATGCCGCGCCGATCCCTGGGTAGTTGAAGACATACTCGACGACCACGATCCCGCCCGCCAAATACAGCAGATTCAGACCGATCACCTGAATCACCGGCGGCAGCGAGTTCGGCAACGCGTGCACCAACAACACCCGCTTGCGCGAAATCCCCTTCAACTCCGCCATCTCCACATAATCAGACTCCAGCGCCTCGATCATCGCCCCGCGCACCATCCGGAAGATGTACGGCGCGATCACCAACGAAAGCGTCGCGATCGGCAACACCAAAAGCTTCAAATTGCTCAACGGAGACGTCCCCGGAGGGATCACCGACACCGCCGGCAAGATATGCAAAGCATTGACCGCGAACACGATCACCAACGCGATCGCGACCACGAACTCCGGCAGCGCCGTCACCGTCAACGCGATCACCGACGCGATGTGATCAAACAGCTTGTCCCGGCGCGCCGCGGCGATCAACCCCAACACACCCGCGATCAGCGTTCCGACGATCCCGGCGCCGATCACCAGCACCGCGGAGTTCACCAGCCGCGGCCCGATCAGATGCGAGACCTTCTCGCCATTAGCCAGCGACGTACCGAAATCACCATGCAAAACCCCCCCGATCCAACTCCCATACTGCGCAACCAACGACCGGTTCAAATGCAACTGGTCCTCCAACGCCTTCAAACGCTGCGGCGTCGCGCTGTGCCCCAGCACCGCATAAGCGGCATTGCCCGGCAGCGCCTGCGTCGCCAAAAAGATCACGACCGAGACCGCGAAAATCGTCAAGATCCCCAACCCGATCCGAACCACCACCATCGACCAGACCGGATGACGACGACTCCACGCATGCCACGAACTGCGCGCCGCACGCGGGCCGGGGCTCGCTACCGGGGTATCAGCAGCAGCACTCATCGGCGCAGGCCCTCGGTTGGGTTACGTGGGGTGACGGTTGGCGTCGGGACGGGTTCATCATGACTTCCAGATGTGCTCGAAGTCCCAGTTGTTGAACGACGCCCCGGTCTTCGACTCCACGATGCCGTTGATGTTCGGAGCGTAGCCGTCGATCACGGCGGGGAAGAACGGAATGATGTAGCCGCCCTCGTTGTAGTCGATCATCTGCATCTCGTGGGCGATCTCGGTGCGCATGTTCACGTCGAGCGTCGCGAGTCCTTGGTCGTAGAGCTTGATGTACTTGGCGTTGTTGAAGTGGGTCTCGTTGAATGGCGCCCCGGGGAGGGTCGCCTGGTTGACCTGCGGGAAGTAGGCGGAGTAGTACCAGTAATCCTGCGCGAAGACCCACTTGAGGTAGTTGGGCCCGTAGAAGTCCGTGACGGTCACCTGGCGCAGCTTCGCGTTGATCCCGGCGGCGGTGGCCTGCTGTGCGTAGACCTGGGCCATGTTGATCACCCCTTGGGCGATGTCGCCGGTGACGAGCGTCTCCGCCAGGCTCGCGTGACCCGCGGCCTTGAGCAGCGACTTGGCCTGCTCGGGGTCGTACTTGCGCTGCGGGATGCTGTGGTCGTACTCGGGCGCCCAGATCGCGAAGATGTCGTTGCCGATCGTGCCGTGCCCGCCGAACACCGTCTCCAGCATCTTCGGGCGATCGACGGCCAACCGGAACGCCTGCCGAACGCGGACGTCATCGAACGGCGGGCTGTCGACGCGCATCGTGAATGGGTTCCACCCACCGCCGGGCGAGATGACCGCCTTCTTGCCCGAACCGGTGACCGTTCCCAGCACGTCCTGTGAGAGCAGGTTGATGACGTCCACCTGGCCGCTCAGCAGCGCATTGACCTGGCTGGTCTCGTCGGAGTAATCGGTCATGACGACCTGATCGAGGTATGGCAGAGGCGCGTTCCAGTAGTTCTCGTTACGCGCGAGCACCGTCTGTTGCCCCGGGTTGAAGCTGGCGAGCTTGAAGGGACCCGTGCCGATCGGCTTCTTCGGGTTGAAGTCGGTCGGGAGCACGTAGACGGTGATGTTGTTGGCCAGGCTCTGGGGGAACGTCGAATACGGCTTGGAGAACGGCACCGTGATCGTCAGGTTGTCGAGCTTCTTGATCTTGTTGGCGATGATCCCACTCAACGCGTTGGCGGCTTCGCCCGGAGACTTGGGGTTTATGACCCGCTTGATCGAGTAGATCAGGTCGTCGGCGGTCAGGTCCTTGCCGTTGTGGAAGGTCACCCCCTTGCGCAGGCGAATCGTCCACACCGTGGCGTCCTTGTTGGGAGTCATCTCCTGGGCGAGCCGGTTGTACTGCTGAGCGTTGGCGTCGAGCCAGACCAGCCCCTCGTAGAGGTTTGCCGCTCGGGCGTAGTCGGTGTTGTTGACGATCGTGTTGGGATCCGTCGTGTCGGAGCTCGACCCTCCGGTGAGGCCCGCGTGCAGGGTGCCGCCATGCTTGGCGCTTGCGGCCGACGAGGTTGTCTGTCCGGCGGCGGTTGCGCTCGAGCTCGATGACGACGAGCTTCCGCACGATGCCAGCAGTGTTCCGGCGCTCAGTGCCACCCCGCCTTTGGCGGTGTTCTCCAGCAAGGTACGACGGGTCATCGGGCTCATGACGTCAGCTCCCTCTCCAAGGTGTCATGGTGTTCATGTCGGAAGTTGCAGCCGGCTGCGGCACGATGCCGAGCCGGCGATGATCTGAGGTGGCGTCGCCGGCTAGGTCACGCCGCCTCCTCGGTCTCACGATCGGCTTGTTCGGTCTTAGCCTCGACTGGGACGGCGGCGAGCTCGCGTCGGAGCTCATCGGCGTCGCAGTCGAGCTCTAGCGCGGCTGCCTCGACCGACATCGCGAGGTACTGGGTGCGCGGCGCGGGGCAGTCGTCGAGGACCATTCGGATCGCGAGCCCGTTGCTGAGCGCAGCAAATCGGACGGCGATCGCCTTGGCGTCGCGGGCGCTGAACTCGCCGCGGAGCTGGCCGTGGCGAATCACGTCCGCGATCGTTCCGCACCACCGCCGGTGGAAGTCGATCGACGCCTCGAGCATGTCAGCGTGGCGGCGTGCGTAGGCCCAGAGATCGACCCACAGGACCCAGTCGCTGGTGCTCGAACGGTGGATCAGACGGGCTAGTCGCGCGGTCCCGCTCTCGATCTCGTCAAGTTCCGGCCACAGGCTCGCGTAGAAGTCGGCGTCGGCGGCTGCGATCGCCTGGTGAAACAGCTGGTGCTTGGTCCCGAAGTAGTAGATGACGGTTCCCGGGCTCGTTCGCGCGCGCCGGGCGACGTCGGACACGCGGACGCTCCATAGCCCCTGTTCGCGGAGAAGTTCGATTGCGGCCGTGAGGATCTGCGGTCGGCGAATCGGTCCCAACGGCCGCTGTGGCTGTTTGCGTGGCTTCTGCGCTTGCATCTTGGAGGCGGGTCTGCACCCCCTGATCAGGCCGATTTCGCCCGCGCGGAACTCGTTTGTACCGGCGTTCTGAATGGCCGTTTAGAAGGGCCCGGGTGATATATCAGTCAGACAAAGGCCGTGTCAAGTGAGCTTTGCGCAGTCTTAAGGGGCGCGGCCGGCTCTGACCGTGAGCGTCTCCGAGATCGCCGCGGCGGCGGCCTCGCCCGCCGCCAGCGCGCCTTCGATCCATCCGCCAGCCTCGGGCGCGAAGTCAGAGCTCGCGAACGCGACGCGTCCGACCGGCGCAAATCTGCGGTGGCTCAGGGCGTCAATGTCATCAACGGGCGACGTTGCCCACGTGCCGCGCGAGAACGGATCGGCGTTCCAGTCATGGCTGTCGAAGGCGATCAGCTCGGCCTCGGGGTAGAACGCCTGCAGGGCTGCCTGAACGTCGCGTCCGTCGGTCGGGTCAAATCGCGTGGTCGCGGGACCGAAGGCGACCAGCAGTTGGTCGCCGTCGACTGCGCGATCGGCAAGCAGGAGGTCAAGGCCCCGGCCCCGGCCGGCGGCCAGGGACGCCGGTGGGACGCCCCGTGTCCGCAGCCACATCTTCAGCGCCCGTCCGCGGTTCTTGCCAAATGACGCCCGCAGCCGTTCGGGCAGGGCGGGAGCGAACCTGATCCGATCCAGCGTGTTGAGCGGCAGCGCGAGGACCACGGCGTCTGCGGTGACCCTGAGCCCGTCCGAGCACTCGAGCGTGACCGATTCCGCGAAGTCGACCGCGAGCAGCTCGGTCTCGTAGCGGACCGGCGCCTGGGCGTGGTCGGCCATCGACTCGGCGATCGCCGCCCATCCGAGCGCGGGCGAGCGCCTCAGGGTGTCTGGCACGCCGAGCAGGCCGCCGTGGTCGGCGATCGCGGCCAACCCGTCGATCGCGGCGCCATGCGAGGGCTCACTTCCGCCGGTCACCGCCCACCACCCGAGCAGGAAGTCCCGCACCGAGCTCGTTGTGTCCAGCCGCTCGAGGTAGCCGGCAAATGACAGCGAGCCGGCGTCGGTTGCACCACCGACGAGCGCTCCCGCGTCGCTTACCAGCCGGCGCAATGCAGCCTCGAGATTCGGCCATTCGTCGCGGTCGACGGGCAGGCCGTAGCGGATCTTGTCGCCGGTGCGCCAGCGCCAGGCGCTCGGTACGTGATCGCGTACCGGGCTGCCGGCGCGCTCGAGTTCGCGGGCGACCCGGCGGTGCTCGGGCATGAACCAGGTCCCGCCGTACTCGACCCGCGGGCCGCCGTCGCCGAACGGCCGCGTCCAGGTTCTGCCCCCAAGGCGGTCCCGGGCCTCGATGATCTCGACCGCGACGCCGAGGTCGCGCAGGTGCACGGCGGCGGCGAGCCCGGCGAAGCCGGCGCCCGCGACGACGACTTTCGGGTCCGAGACGGTCGTGGCGCCATAGTATGCGGCGGGCATGGGTCAGGGTGTCGTCGCCGGCCGCTCGGGTCGCAAACCGCTGGCGGTCGAGGAGATCGTCGAGGCGGGTCTCTGTATCGGCTGCGGGCTGTGCCAGAGCCTCGCCGGCGCCGATCGGGTGGCGCTGATCGAGACGACCGAGGGCCGGGAGCGCCCGGTCGTCCGGCGCGAGCTCGATCGGGCGACGCTCGAGCTGATCAACGACGTGTGTCCGGGCGTCCGCGTCGACGCCGCCGACCGCGCCCGCCTTCCCGCCGGGA
>DATNKY010000659.1:0-3399 GCA_035603155.1 Solirubrobacteraceae bacterium | reverse complement strand
GAGCCGTGCGGGCGTTCAGCGCGCCGTGCGCGCGCCGGGCGCCGCCGGCCGCTCGGCGTCGCGCTCGAGCGGTTGCACGTGCTCGTAGCCGAAGCGTCCCTTGATGCAGAGATTGCCGAGCGTCACATCGTGGTCTGCGGGCGAACTGACCTTCACGATTCGGTCATCCTGGACGTGCAGAGTGAGCGTGCAACCAACGCCGCAGAAGGCGCAGATCGTGTCGGTCTGCGTCTGTTGGGACTCGTCCCACTCCCCCGCCTCGCGGAGTTCGTACTCGGCGTTCGGCATCAACGCGCCGGTCGGGCAGACCCCGATGCAGTTGCCGCAGTAGACGCACGCCGACTCGGGCAGCTCCTTGGCGTACTCGGTCGAGATGTGAGCGTCAAAGCCACGTCCCGCGACGGTGATCGCGAACGTGTTCTGGTGCTGCTCGCCGCACGCGTCGACGCACTTGTAACAGAGCACGCACTTGGAGTAGTCACGCATGTAGAGGTCGTTGTCGATCTTCGGCGGCCCCGCGACGGTCGCCGCGGTCTGGCCGTCGGGGACCTTGTGGTGCCCAGGCCGGTGGTGGTCTCGATCGAGGTCAGGCGGTGCCGGCGGACCGTAGCGCTCCGGCTTGGCCTCGTACCGCTCGAGGTAGACGTCGAATCCCGGCGTCGTCGAGAGGTCGACCGACGACGCGAGCATCTCGAGCACCAGCCGCCGGTTCAGGCGCACCCGCTCGGAATCGGTCTTGACCACCATCCCGTCCTCGGCCCTGCGCGAGCACGCCGGCACCAGCGTCCGCGCACCCTGGAGCTCGACCATGCAGACCCGGCACGCGTTGGCGGGCTCGAGCGTCTCGCCGAAGCAGAGCGTCGGCGTATCGATCTCGAGCGCCCGGCAGGCGTCGAGCAGCGTCGAGCCCTCGGGCACCGTCACCGTCTGGTCGTCGACCGTCACCTCGACGGTCCGCCGGCCCAAGGGGCGGTCTACGTTCAAGTCGATCGTGTGTGCGCTCAAGAACTCGTCTCCTGACCAGCAAATGTACCCAGCCTGTGAACTGCCGAGTCGATCGCGCTCCACGCCGTCTGTCCAAGCCCGCAGATCGAGGAGTCGCGCATGCACGCCCCGAGCTCGTTGAGCAGCGCCAGTTCGTCCTCCACGGTGCCGCGGGTCCGGCCGGAGACCAGGCGCGCGAGCGCCTCCTCCTGGCGCACGGTCCCGACTCGGCACGGCGTGCACTGTCCGCATGACTCGTCGCGGAAGAAGGCCGCGATCCGCATCAGCATGCTCCCCAACTCGACGGTCTCGTCGAACACGACGATCGCGCCCGAGCCGAGCGTCGCCTTCGCGGCGCGCGCGTCCTCGAGCGTCAGCGGCAATCCGAGCTCATCGGGGCCGACGAACACGCCCGCCGCCCCGCCGAGCAGCACGGCCTGCAGGTCGCGGCCGCCCGGGATGCCGCCGGCGCGCTCGATCAGGTTGCCGAGCGTCTCGCCGAACGGGACCTCGTAGACGCCCGGCCGCTCGACGTGCCCCGAGAGGCAGAACAGCTTCGGCCCGGTCGAACGGCTGGTGCCGATCTCCCGCGGTTCCAGCGCCAGGGTGAGGTACATCAACGAACGCTCGGCGTAGGCGGGGCCGCCCTCGGCGAGCACCGGCAGGATGTTGACGAGCGTCTCGACGTTGTTGACCACGGTCGGCTTGCCGAACAGGCCCTTCTCGACCGGGAACGGCGGCTTGGAGCGCGGCTCGCCGCGGAACCCCTCGATCGAGTTGAAGATCGCCGTCTCCTCGCCGCAGATGTAGGCGCCGGCGCCGCTGCGGATCTCGAGCTCGAACGAGAAGCCGTGATCGAGGATGTTCTGGCCCAGGTAGCCGTGGTAGCGGGCCGTCTCGATCGCGTTGCGCAGCGCTCGATGGGCATCGGGGTACTCGCCGCGGAGGTAGATGTAGCCGTGCTCGCACGCGGTCACGTAGGCGGCGATAGTCATCGCCTCGATCAGCGAGAAGGGATCGCCCTCGAGGATCACCCGATCCTTGAACGTCCCCGGCTCGGACTCGTCCGCGTTGCAGATCAGGTAGTGGGGCCGAACCGGCTGCTGGGCGACGGCCTCCCATTTGACCCCGGTCGGGAAGGCGGCGCCTCCCCGTCCGACGAGTCCCGAGTCCTTGAGCTCGCGCAGCACGGCCTGCGGGCCCATCTCGATCGCGCGCCGCAGCGTCTCGTAGCCGCCCTCGGCGCGGTAGTCGTGCAGGCTGTAGGGGTCGACGACTCCCACCCGCTTGAGCAGCCGCAGCCCGGGCTCGCCTCGCTGCGGAACCGACGGTGCCCGCGCCTCGGTCGCCTCCTCGCCGCGCAGGACCGCGATCGCCTCGGCCTCGGTGACCGGCGCGAGAACGCGCTGTACCGGCTCGGAGCCCGCCTGCACCAGCAGCGCCGCGGTACCGCTGTCGCACTGGCCGAGGCACGGGCTGCGCAGCCACGCTGCGCCGTCTTGCTCCTCGTGCTCGGACCCGAAGTGCTCCTCGAGGCCCGCGATCAGCTGCTCGGCCCCGTGGCAGCGGCAGGCGACGTCATCGCACACGTGCAGGACCCGCGGCGGCAGCTCGTCCACGGACAGCAGCCCGTAGAAGGTCGCGACCCCGTACGCATCGGCGGGCGGCACGGTCAACCGCTCGCAGATGTAGTTGAGCCCCCCCGGGCTGATCCAACCCTCGCGGCCCTGCACGGCCTGCAAGGCGGGCAGCAGCAGGTGACGGAGATCGCGCGCCTCGTGGCCGCGGCGTGCCACACGGCCGTCTTGCACGAGGTGGGCGCCGCCGTCCCAGCCCGAGGTCGGCTGCCCGAGCAGCTCGTCGACCGCCGCCTTCTCGGCGTCGGTAGCGACGGCCAAAAGCAGCCGCAGGTCCATCAGGCGGGTTCCTCCGCGCGGCTGCGGGCACCGCCGTTGGTCGCGGCGCCGTTGGTGGTGGCGCCGTTGGTCGCGGCCCCGTTGGTCGCGGCCCCGTTGCCGCTGACCTTCTCGACCCGGATCGCGGTCGCCTTGAACTCGGCCGTCCCGGACTTGGGATCGGTCGCGTCGATCGTCAGCACGTTGGTCTCGACCTGGTCGGGGAAGTGGAACGTCATGAACGCCAATCCGGGGCGCAGGGAGCGATCGATCCGCACCGGCGCCGTCACCGATCCCCGTCGCGAGGAGATCAGCGCGGTCTCGCCCTCGGTCAACTCGAGCTCGGCCGCGTCCTCGGGACACAGGTCGAGGCTCTCGCCTCGATGCAGCGGCGAGCGGTACATGTTGGACTGCGCGCCGGTGTTGTAGGACTCGAGTCGACGCCCGGTCGTCAAGCGGATCGGGAACTCGTCGTTCAGCTCGTCGACGGGCGGACTGACGGGCGTGACGCTGAACGGCG